>NZ_JBSFHO010000008.1:0-215727 GCF_053597075.1 Streptomyces sp. NPDC001514 | reverse complement strand
CCGTAACCGGAGCTGTTGTGGTCCGGCTTCTGCGGGCCGTGCTGCCCCGCCCGTAACCGGAGCTGTTGTGGTCCGGCTTCTGCGGGCCGTGCTGCCCGCCCGTAACCGGAGCTGTTGTGGTCCGGCTTCTGCGGGCCGTGCTGCCCCGCCCGTAACCGGAGCTGTTGTGGTCCGGCTTCTGCGGGCCGTGCTGCCCCGCCCGTAACCCGAGCCGTTGCGGTCCGGCTCCCGCGTTGCCGTGCCGCCCTTCCGCAACCCCAACCGTTGTGGGCATGCGTTTCGCAGGGCGAGCGAACGAATGGGGGCACCCCCATGCCCGAAGGGCTACGGGGGAGGGTGGGCACAACCCCCGGGTGCCGGGTGCCGGGTGCCGGGTGCCGGGCCCGGTGGGCCGTCGGGTGCCGGGACCAGGCGGGCGTGGGTGCGCGCCCGCGCCGTACCGGTGTCGCACGGGCGCGCGGCGGAGGGTGGGATTCGGCCGAGCCCGCGGGACGTGGCACCATGCGGGCATGTCCTCCGCGCTGACCGATCTCTGTCGTTACCCGATCGTGCAGGCCCCCATGGCCGGCGGCGCCTCCTGCGCGCAGCTCGCCGCCGCCGTGAGCGAGGCCGGCGGGCTCGGTTTCCTCGCCGCGGGGTACAAGACCGCGGACGGCATGTACCAGGAGATCAAGCAGGTGCGCGGGCTCACCGGGCGCCCCTTCGGGGTCAACCTCTTCATGCCGCAGCCGCACTACGCCGACCCGGCGACCGTCGATGTGTACCGGCATCAGCTCGCCGGTGAGGCGCGCTGGTACGACACTCCGCTCGGCGACCCCGAGGCCGGCCGGGACGACGGCTACGACGCCAAGCTGGCCATCCTGCGCGACGACCCCGTACCCGTCGTGTCGTTCACTTTCGGCTGTCCCGCCCAGGACGCCGTGACCGCCCTCAAGCGCGCCGGAACGTTCACCGTCGTCACCGTCACCACGCCAGAGGAGGCCGAGGCCGCCCAGACCGCGGGCGCCGACGCCATCTGCGTCCAGGGCATCGAGGCCGGCGGCCACCAGGGCACGCACCGTGACGACCCCGGGACCGACGGCAGCGGCATCGGGCTCCTCGCCCTGATCACGCTGATCCGGGAGTCCGTGCAGCTCCCGATGATCGCCGCCGGCGGGCTCATGCGCGGCAGCCAGATCGCCGCCGCCCTCACCGCCGGAGCCGACGCCGCCCAGCTCGGCACCGCCTTCCTCGTCTGCCCCGAGTCCGGCGCGAACGCGCTGCACAAGCAGGCGCTGACCGACCCGCTGTTCACCAGGACGGAGCTGACCCGCGCCTTCTCGGGCCGTCCCGCCCGCGGGCTCGTCAACCGTTTCATGAGCGAGCACGGACCGTACGCCCCCGCCGCCTACCCCGAGGTCCACCACCTCACCTCCGGCCTGCGCAAGGCCGCTGCGAAGGCCGGCGACCCGCAGGGAATGGCCCTCTGGGCCGGGCAGGGCCACCGCCTGGCCCGCGAACTGCCCGCCGGGCGGCTCGTCGAGGTCCTCGCCGCCGAGATGCACGCCGCGAGCGCCGCCCTCGCCCTGCGGGACGCCTCATGACCGCCCCCGTCTTCCTCGTCGACCACGTCCACGCCGGGACCGTCGTCCTCGACGGTCCCGAGGGCCGGCACGCCGTCTCCGTACGCCGCCTCCGCGTCGGCGAGGGGATCGTCCTGACCGACGGCCACGGCACCGGCGGCTTCGGCACCGTCGCCGCCGTCGAGGGCAAGGACCGCCTCGAGGTCACGGTCTCCGAGCTGCGCGAGGAACCCGCACCCGCGCCCCGTATCACCGTCGTCCAGGCACTCCCCAAGGGCGACCGCGGTGAACTCGCCGTCGAGACCATGACCGAGACGGGCGTCGACGCGATCGTGCCGTGGGCCGCCGCCCGCTGCATCACCCAGTGGAAGGGCGACCGCGGCGCCAAGTCCCTCGCGAAGTGGCGCGCCACCGCCCGGGAGGCGGGCAAGCAGTCCCGCCGCCTCCGCTTCCCGGAGGTCACGGACGCGGCGACGACCAAAGAGGTCGGGCAGCTTCTCGCCGAAGCCGACTTCGCGGCCGTCCTCCATGAGGAGGGCGCCGAGCCCCTGGCCACTGCCGAGCTGCCCGCGACCGGCGACATCGTGCTCGTGGTCGGACCCGAAGGGGGCGTGTCCCCCGAGGAGTTGGCCGCGTTCGCCGAGGCGGGCGCGAAGCCGTACCGCCTCGGCCGGAGCGTCCTGCGCACCTCCACCGCCGGTACGGCCGCGTCCGCGCTGCTACTGGGCCGTACCGGCCGCTGGTCCTGACCCGGCCAACGCCCGCCCCACCAGCGCATCGAACAGGGGCCATCCGTCGGTCTCCGCGACGCCGTGCGCGGTCGGCAGCAGCCCGCGCGCCCCGGCCTCGTCGAGGAACCGGCGGACGACACCCGGCTCGTGCAGGTTGAGGGTGTTGTCGTGGCTGTCGCCGAGCAGGCCGGACCGCCAGTACGCGTCGGCCACGAAACGGCCCGAGCCACCACGGAACACCAACCGCAGCTGGGCGTGCGGGGCGTCGGCGCGGCGCACGGTCAGGATTTCGCGGCATTCCGGGTGGAGATGCCCGACCGACCAGAGCCAGACCTCCGGGCCCACCGTCAGCCGTCGGGGCGTGCGCTCGCGTCTCATGCCCCCACCGTATGCGGTGCGTTGTGGCCGCAAGTGGTCTACCGCGGCCCCAGCGGCGGTGGCACGCTGCCGCGTATGGGCGCGTACACACGTGTACTGGCAGCGATCGGACTCGCCGGCGCGGCGGCCCTCGGCGCCGTGGCGTGCGAGCCCGGCACCGGCGGGCTGAGCACGATGGCGGTGTCGTACACGACGGACACCACCGGCACCCGGGCGCTGGAGCGCGCCGGGGTCGATGTGCGCCGGCTCAGCTGTACGAGCACGCTCAATTCCGGGGCCACGAACTCCCCTTCGCCACAGAGCGTCGCCACCGTCGACTGCCAGGGGGAGACCGGCGACGGCAGGAAGATCACCATCACCGGCACGGTCACCCAGGAGCTCGGCGGCCGCTGCGTACGCGGCGACCTCACCGCGAAGGCCGGCCCGCGCACGGTCTTCCGCGCCCATGTCCTCGGCGACTGCACCGCCACCACCGGCCCCGCCCCCGCCCCTGCTCCCGGAGACGGAACCCCACGCCCCACGGTCACCGTCACGGTGACGGTCACGGAAACCCGCGCTCCCGGCAAGTGACCGTGCCCGTCCGCCCAGCCCCGCGGCGATAGCATGCGCACATACTGATCGTCGGAGTCATGAGTCGTGAAGGGGCCCGGACCATGGCGGGAGAACCGCAAGCCGACTGCCTGTTCTGCAAGATCGTCGCGGGGGAGGTGCCGGCCACCGTCGTTCGCGAGTCCGAGACGACCGTCGCCTTCCGCGACATCAACCCGCAGGCGCCGACCCATGTGCTCGTCATCCCCAGGGTGCACTACCCGGACGCCGCCACGCTCGCCGCGGCCGAGCCCACCGTCGTTGCCGACATACTGCGCGAGGCGGCCGAGGTCGCGGCCGAGGACAAGGTGGACACCACCGGCTTCCGCGTCGTCTTCAACACCGGTTCGGGCGCGGGCCAGACCGTCTTCCACGCGCACCTCCACGTCCTCGGCGGCCGCGGCTTCAACTGGCCGCCCGGATAGTCACCGAGTCACCCATGTCCGTACGAGAACTGGTCGTGCTCGGCACCGCCAGCCAGGTCCCCACCCGGCACCGCAACCACAACGGCTACCTGCTCCGCTGGGACGGCGAAGGCATCCTCTTCGACCCGGGTGAGGGCACCCAGCGGCAGATGCTGCGGGCGGGCGTGGCCGCGCACGACATCAACCGGATCTGCGTCACCCACTTCCACGGTGACCACTCCCTCGGCCTCGCCGGGGTGATCCAGCGCATCAACCTCGACCAGGTCCCGCACCCGGTCACCGCCCACTACCCGAAGAGCGGACAGCGCTTCTTCCACCGCCTCCGGTACGCCACCGCCTACCGCGAATCGGTCCTGTTGACCGAGGCCCCGGTCGCTGCCGGCGGCGTACTCGCCACCACCCCCGCCTACACCCTCGAAGCCCGCCGCCTCTCCCACCCCGTCGAGTCCTTCGGCTACCGGCTCACCGAACCCGACGGCCGCCGCATGCTGCCCGAACGGCTCGCCGCGCACGGCATCAAGGGCCCCGACGTGGGCCGTATCCAGCGCGAAGGGCAACTCGGCGGCGTCACACTCGAAGACGTCAGCGAACTCCGCCGCGGACAGCGCTTCGCCTTCGTCATGGACACACGCCTCTGCGACGGGGCGTACGAACTGGCCGAGGGCTGCGACATGCTCGTCATCGAATCGACCTTCCTCGACGACGACCACCAGCTCGCCACCGACCACGGTCACCTCACCGCGGGCCAGGCGGCGCGGGTGGCGCGCGACGCGGGCGTACGGCACCTCGTCCTGACGCACTTCTCCCAGCGCTACAGCGAGCCCGAGGAGTTCGAGCGCCAGGCCCGGGCCGCGGGCTTCGACGGCGAACTCTCCGTGGCCCGGGACCTCGTCCGGGTCCCCGTACCCAAACGCGACCTCTGAGCGAGCACCGATGTCACTCCTGACTCTCCCCAAGGCCGAACTGCACCTCCACATCGAGGGCACCCTCGAACCCGAACTCGCCTTCACCCTCGCCGAGCGCAACGGCGTCGACCTGCCGTACGCGGGCGCCGAGGACATCCGCAAGGCGTACCTCTTCAGCGATCTGCAGTCCTTCCTCGACCTCTACTACGGCCTGATGGCGGTCCTGCGCACCCCGGAGGACTTCGCCGAACTCGCCGACGCCTACCTCGCCAGGGCCTCCGCCCAGGGAGTACGGCACGCCGAGATCTTCTTCGATCCCCAGGCGCACACCGCCAGGGACATCCCCATCGGCAGCGTGATCGAGGGACTCGCGCACACGCTGGACCGCAGCGAGGAGCGGCACGGCATCTCCACGCAGCTGATCATGTGCTTCCTGCGGGACGAGTCCGCCGAGTCCGCGATGGCCACCCTCGACGCCGCGAAGCCGTACCTCCACCACATCAGCGGAATCGGCCTCGACTCGGCCGAGGTGGGCCACCCGCCCGCCAAGTTCCGCGAGGTGTACGCCGCCGCCGAGTCCCTGGGGCTGCGCAAGGTCGCCCACGCCGGCGAGGAGGGCCCGCCCGCCTACATCGCGGAGGCCCTGGACGTCCTCGGCGTCGAGCGCATCGACCACGGCCTGCGCGCCATGGAGGACCCCGAGCTCGTCGAACGCCTCGCCCGCGACCGGATCCCCCTCACCCTGTGCCCGCTGTCGAACGTCCGCCTCCGCGCCGTGGACACCCTGGAGGACCACCCTCTGCGCGCGATGATGGACGCCGGACTCCTCGTGACGGTCAACTCCGACGACCCCGCGTACTTCGGCGGCTACGTCGGCGACACCTTCCACGCGGTCCGCGAGGCCCTGTCCCTCGGCCAGGACCAGCTGCGCGAACTGGCCCGCAACTCCTTCCGCGCGGCGTTCCTCGACCACGACGAGCAGCGCCGCGAGAGGTACCTCGCAGAGGTCGAGTCGTACGACTTCGACGCGGACTGACAACGGTGCGCGGGCCGGTGCGGCCCGCGCCACCGGCGTCAGGACGCGAGTGCCTTCGACGAACGGTCGCGAAGGAGGCGGCGCCTGACGCGTACGGGTGCCGGCACGGGGATCTCCGCGACCGCCTGCTCCGGCGCGCCGATCTGCGGGACGCGCGCGCCCGACGGAGCGGCGCCCGCGACCACCGCCGCCGGGTTGCCGCCGCGGCGGCGCACCGCGCCCGGCACCAGCGGCCGGCCCGACGTGTGCAGGGCCACCGCGGTCATCGGCGCCGCCACGGCCAGCAGCAGCGCGCACAGCACGAGGCCCATCCCCGGATACCCCGCATGGTCCGAGAGGACACTCCCGGTCACCGGCCCGCACGCCACCCCCAGCGAGGACGCGGAGCCCACCAGCACCGCCCACCGCCCGCGCGCGTCCAGTGACGCGGCGAGGCCGATCAGATACGACAGGACCACCGGGTAGACGACGTTCCACGCCACCTCGCCGACCGCGAAACCCAGGAAGCCCCGCGCCGACGAACTGACCACGATGCAGGCGCCGATCAGCGCCGTACCGGCCCCGATGGGCACCGCCCGGCCGAGCCGCGAACCCAGCGCGCCGGCGCCGATGACGCCCGCGAGCCCCGCGCCCAGGCCCACCGCGAAGACCGCGCCGACGGTGACCTCGCTCAGCCCGGCCTGGGTGGTGCCGATCCGCCCGCTGACGCCCCACAGCGCGTTCTGCGCCATCGACCAGCAGAACATCGCGCCCGCCAGCACGACGCCCGAACGCAACCTGGGCAGCGGCACACGCGACCTGACCGGCACCGGCGCCGGGGCCTGGGCCGGGGCCCGGCCCGCGCCGGAGCCACCGGCCGCCTCCAGCCGCCCGGTCGCGGGCCACACCGCCACCGCGGCCGCGGCCAGCGCCGCGAACGGCAGCACATGCCCGCCCCCCAGCCGCGGAAGCGTCAGATACAGCGCCCCGGCGGCCGCCGACACCGCCAGCAGCCCCAGAGAGGATGCCCGGTGCGGATCGCGCTGCGCCGCGATCCCCGCCGCCGCGACCGCCGTCGCCGTACCCGAGCCGAGCCCGCCGACCGCCGCGCCTGCGACCACCAGCGGCACGTACGAGGTCATCGCGGCGGAGCCGTACCCGCCGAGGGCCAGCAACAGCCCGAGCCTGGACAGCCGCCGCGGCCCGTACCGCTCGACCCGCGACGCCAGGACGAAACCGGCGACAGCTGAATGGAACAGGAGGGTGGAGCCCACGACACCGGCTTCGGCGGGGCTGAGACCGAGTCCGGCGGAGAGCCGGCCGACAACGGTCGGCAGGAGGTAGGAGGCGAGGTAACCGGCGGCGAAGACGGCGACCAGGGGCCACGCGGCGCGCGGGCGCGAAGGCATGGGCGTTCCCGGGAACAGAGAGGGGTGAAAAAGGGGGGAGCGCCCGGTGTTGCACGGGAACGCGCGCCAATTTGTATCAAGTGCGCCCGGCCCCGGAGAAGCGGGAACGGCGTGAGCCAGGACACATTCCGTTTGCTCCGGAATCCCGGGGGTAGAGGTGCGCGAATTCTCTGCGCCGCAACCCGTGACGAGGGCCGGGGATCAGGCACACTGGCCAGATCCGTACCGCTCCGCACAGCTCTGCGCGCATTCCGGGAGCCACCGTGATCACGCCCGACGGACACCCGCAACGCACCCCCGGTGCCCACCCGTTGGTCCCCGGTGCCCACCCGCCGGACTTCGGCGCCCTCCCGCCGGGCGAGCGCGTCGACCCGCTGAGCGCCGTGCGCGGCGACGGCGACCCCGCGTGCGACGTCTTCCTCACCGGCACGGTCTTCCTCGACATCGTCTTCACCGGTCTCGACAGCGCTCCCGTCCGCGGTACCGAGTCCTGGGCCCGCGGTATGGGGTCGAGTCCCGGCGGCGTCGCCAACATGGCCACCGCGCTCGCCCGTCTCGGCCTGCACACGTCCCTCGCCGCGGCCTTCGGCGACGACCACTACGGCGAGTACTGCTGGGACGCGCTCGAACAGGGTGAGGGCATCGACCTCTCGATGTCCCGCACCATCCCCGGCTGGCACTCCCCGGTCACGGTCTCCATGGCGTACGAGGGCGAGCGGACGATGGTCTCGCACGGACACGAGGCCCCGCCCCCCGCGGACCCGGGCAACACCGTCCCGGCCGGGCCGCCCCGCGCACGGGCCGCCGTCGCCTCCCTCGTACCGGGCCGCCGCGAGGGCTGGATCGCCGAAGCGGCCGCCCGCGGCGCCCGGATCTTCGCCGACGTCGGCTGGGACGAAACCGGCCGCTGGGACCTCGCCGCCCTCCCTGGTCTGGAGCTGTGCGAGGCGTTCCTGCCCAACGCCGAGGAGGCGATGCGCTACACCCGCACCGACTGCCCGCGCGCCGCCGCCCGCGCACTGGCCGAGAAGGTGCCGGTCGCCGTCGTCACGCTCGGTGCGGAGGGTGCGTACGCCGTGGACGGCGCCACCGGCGAGACCGCGGAGGTGCCCGCGATCGAGGTCGAGGCGCTGGACCCGACGGGCGCGGGCGACGTCTTCATGGCGGGTTTCGTCACGGGCACGCTCGCCGGCTGGCCGCTCGCCGACCGGCTGGCCTTCGCCGGCCTGACGGCCGCGCTGTCGGTGCAGGAGTTCGGCGGGTCGCTCTCCGCGCCCGGCTGGTCGGAGGTGGCTGCCTGGTGGCAGCGGGTGCAGGGGTGCGCCGACCAGGACCCGCAGGCGCTGGCCCGGTACAGGTTCCTGGGCGAGCTGCTGCCCGCGGCGTGCCGCCCGTGGCCGCTGCGGCGCGCGGTCCCGACGATCGGATTCCGCCGCTCCGCGTGACTCCGCGTGCCCGGGGAGCCCCCGTCCCCCCGCTCGACGGCGCACGGGCGCGGATGGGTGCGGAAAAAGGCTTCGGGACTGTCAGTGCGGGGTCGTACGCTTGGTACTCCAGAGGTTGTCGAGCAGCGAGAACCCTGCAACGGGAGGTATGTGCAGGCCAGAGAGCCGGCCCATGACTCAGACACCCACAGCCCAGACCCCAGCGCCGGGGCAGGCGCGAGCCCACTTCACCGTCCCCGCCAAGCATCCGATGGTGACCGTTCTCGGTTCGGGTGACGCTCTGCTGCGCGTGATCGAGAAGGCCTTCCCGGCGGCCGACATCCATGTCCGGGGCAATGAGGTCAGCGCGGTCGGCGACGCGGCGGAAGTCGCACTGATCCAGCGCCTGTTCGACGAGATGATGCTGGTGCTCCGCACCGGACAGCCGATGACGGAGGACGCAGTGGAACGCTCGATCGCCATGCTCCGGGCGAGCGAGAACGGCAACGGACCGGACGAGACCCCGGCCGAAGTCCTCACGCAGAACATCCTCTCCAGCCGGGGCCGCACCATCCGGCCCAAGACCCTCAACCAGAAGCGCTACGTCGACGCGATCGACAAGCACACGGTCGTCTTCGGCATCGGCCCCGCCGGTACGGGAAAGACGTATCTGGCCATGGCCAAGGCGGTCCAGGCGCTGCAGTCCAAGCAGGTCAACCGGATCATCCTGACCCGGCCGGCCGTCGAGGCGGGCGAGCGGCTCGGCTTCCTGCCCGGCACGCTCTACGAGAAGATCGACCCGTATCTGCGGCCGCTCTACGACGCGCTGCACGACATGATCGACCCCGACTCGATCCCGCGCCTGATGGCCGCGGGCACGATCGAGGTCGCGCCGCTGGCGTACATGCGCGGTCGTACGCTCAACGATGCGTTCATCATCCTCGACGAGGCGCAGAACACGAATCCGGAACAGATGAAGATGTTCCTGACGCGTCTCGGCTTCGATTCGAAGATCGTCGTCACCGGTGACATCACCCAGGTCGACCTGCCCGGCAGCACCAAGAGCGGTCTGCGCCAGGTCCGGGAGATCCTGGACGGCGTCCCGGATGTGCACTTCTCCATGCTGACGTCGCAGGATGTCGTCCGGCACAAGCTCGTCGGCCGTATCGTCGACGCGTACGAGCAGTACGACAGCCGTAACGGCATCAACGGGAAGTGAACCGGTCAGCACCATGTCGATCGACGTCAACAACGAGTCAGGAACCGAGGTCGACGAGCAGGCGATCCTCGACATCGCCCGCTACGCACTCGCGCGGATGCGGATCCACCCGCTCTCCGAGCTCTCGGTGATCGTCGTGGACGAGGCCGCCATGGAGCAGCTCCACATCCAGTGGATGGACCTGCCGGGCCCGACCGACGTCATGTCCTTCCCGATGGACGAGCTGCGCCCGCCGGTCAAGGACGACGAGGAGCCCCCGCAGGGGCTCCTCGGCGACATCGTGCTCTGTCCCGAGGTCGCCCGTAAGCAGGGCGAGGAGGCGCCGACCCAGCACTCCATGGACGAGGAGCTCCAGCTCCTCACCGTCCATGGAGTGCTGCACCTCCTCGGCTACGACCACGAGGAGCCGAACGAGCGCGCCGAGATGTTCGGCCTGCAGGCGGCGATCGTCGACGGCTGGCGCTCGGAGAAGGGCCTGACCGGGCCGTCCCCGGCGCCGACCGTTTCATGAGCGCCCAGCTGGTCATCGGTGCGGTCCTGCTCGTCGTCGTCGCCTGGCTGGCGGCGTGCGCCGAGGCGGGCATCGCCCGCGTCTCCAGCTTCCGCGCCGCGGAGGCGCTGCGCTCCGGGCGGCGCGGCGCGGAGCGGCTCGTCCAGGTGGCGTCCGATCCCACCCGCTATCTCAACATGGCCCTGCTCGTCCGGGTCGCGTGTGAGATGGCGGCGGGGGTCCTCGTCACCTACGCCTGTCTGCAGGAGTTCTCCGAGACCTGGGAGGCGCTGACCGTCGCCATCGCCGTGATGGTCCTCGTCTCCTTCGTCGCCGTCGGGGTCTCGCCGCGCACCATCGGCCGCCAGCACCCGCTGAACACGGCGACGGCCGCGGCGTACGTCCTGCTCCCGCTGGCGCGTGTCATGGGCCCGGTCCCGCAGCTGCTGATCCTCATCGGCAACGCGCTGACGCCCGGCAAGGGCTTCCGCAAGGGCCCGTTCGCGAGCGAGGCCGAGCTGCGCGCGATGGTCGACCTCGCCGAGCAGGAGTCGCTGATCGAGGACGAGGAGCGCCGTATGGTGCACTCCGTCTTCGAGCTCGGCGACACACTCGTGCGGGAAGTCATGGTTCCGCGTACGGACCTGGTCTGCATCGAGCGCTACAAGACGATCCGCCAGGCGCTCACCCTTGCCCTGCGCTCGGGCTTCTCCCGGATCCCGGTGACCGGGGAGAACGAGGACGACATCGTGGGGATCGTCTATCTGAAGGATCTCGTCCGCAAGACGCACATCAACCGGGACGCGGAGGCCGAGCTGGTCTCCACGGCGATGCGGCCCGCGGCCTTCGTGCCGGACACCAAGAACGCGGGGGATCTGCTGCGCGAGATGCAGCAGGAGCGCAACCACGTCGCGGTCGTCATCGACGAGTACGGCGGCACGGCCGGGATCGTCACGATCGAGGACATCCTGGAGGAGATCGTCGGCGAGATCACCGACGAGTACGACCGGGAGCTGCCGCCCGTGCAGGAGCTGGGCGACGCGCGCTACCGGGTCACCGCACGGCTCGACGTCGGGGACCTCGGTGAGCTGTTCGGTCTCGACGAGTTCGACGACGAGGACGTCGAGACCGTCGGCGGCCTGCTCGCCAAGTCCCTCGGGCGCGTCCCGATCGCGGGCGCGAGCGCGGTGGTGGAGCTGCCGGACGGCCGCTCCCTGCGGCTGACCGCGGAGTCGCCGGCCGGCCGCCGGAACAAGATCGTCACGGTCCTGGTGGAGCCCGCGTGAGCAGCCGGATGACCCCTCAGCAGCTGAAGGCCGTCTGCCTGGAGCAGAACGCGGCGGTGGAGGACTTCCCCTTCGGGCCCGAGCACTCGGTCTTCAAGGTCGCGGGGAAGATGTTCGCCATCACCGACCTGGACGCCGCCCCCCTGACGGTGGCGCTCAAGTGCGATCCGGACGAGGCGGTCCGGCTGCGCGCCGAGTATCCGGCGATCGTCCCCGGATACCACCTCAACAAGCGCCACTGGAACACGGTGACGGTGGGCGAGCTCCCGGCCCGTATGGTCCGCGAGCTCATCGAGGACTCCTACGACCTCGTCGTCGCGGGCCTCCCCAAGGCGGAGCGGCTCCGCCTGGACCGGCCCTGAGACGGGGCCTGCCTGCCGGCCGACGACCCCCGTCCTATGCTCGCCACATGACTGAGAGCACCGAGCTTGGCCCCGAGGACCGCAAGATCATCACGCTGGCCCGCAGCGCACGCGCCCGCAACGGTGTGCCCGAGGGCGCGGCGGTACGGGACGAGACCGGGCGTACGTACGTCGCGGGGACCGTGGCGCTGGAGTCGCTGAAGCTCAGCGCGCTGCAGACCGCGGTCGCGATGGCGGTGGCGAGCGGTGCGAAATCCCTGGAGGCCGCGGCCGTGGTGACCGAGGCCGAGGCCGCGGCGGACGCGGACCGCGCTGCGGTGCGCGACCTGGGCGGCCCGGAGACCCCCGTCCTGCTGGCGGGCCCGGACGGAACGCTGCGTCTCATGGTCCCGGCCGGAAACTGAGCCCGCCCCAGGCCACCTGACGGCTCGCGGTCCCGGCCGGCGGCCGAGGCGGACGAACGCGCCGGCCGAGGCCGATGAACGCGCCGGCCGGGACGCGCCCCGTCGCCGACTGATGCGGCCGGACGCACAACGGTCGCTGTCGCCGCATCGATCGGCGGCAGCGGCCCTCCGGCATTTCTGTCGTCCGGTGAGTACCGATCATCCCGCAGATGCGGGAAGTTGACAGTATCTGATGACCCATCAGTTGGGACATTTCGATTCCATTGACTTCTTCTGCCCACCGGTCGTCAATGGCCCCCCGTAGGTGCGGAAGTACCGCAAGAGCCGCTGCACCCACACCCTCTGGAGGGGCAACCATGGCCATCTCGGGTCCACCGAACCGAAGATCTGCCGGCCGAAGACGCCGCTGGGCGGCAGCTCTGGGGGTGACCGCGCTCGCGGTCACCGGGGCCGGGGTACTGGCACCGCCGGCCGTCGCCAGGGCGACGGCGTCCGTGGCGGTGGACTTTCCCACGCACTGCGTGCCGCCACCCATCGCCGGTATCCCGCCGATCGACGGCACCACCACCGCCGAGATCACCGTCGACAACGCGGCACCCAAGGTCGGCGACACGGTCACCGTCACCTACACGGTGACGAAACCCGCCGCGAGCAACCCCGTCGACCTCGCGCTCCCCGCCGACATCATGACGCCCAGCGGCAAGGTCGCCCTCGGCGGCGCCCAGAGCGGCAGCGTCACCGTCACCGGCCCCAAGAAGAACCCGCCGGTGCCGGGCAAGGGCGCGTTCCCGCCGTTCTCCATGACCGGGACCTTCACGATCACCGCGCCCGGCTCGATCACCCTCTCGCCGGGCGACTACAACATCCACACCAGCTACATCATGGAGCTGGACACCCCCTGTACGGTGACGAACCCGCCCGCCCCCGTCTCCCAGACGATCATCGCGACGGACGAGGGCGGTCCGGTCAACGAGCGCAGCATCACGCTCGGCGCGGCCTCCGGGAAGCCCGGCGACCGGGTGACCGTCACCGGCGCCAGGTTCACCCCGAACGCCGATGTCACCGTGGCCGGCTGGAACGGCTCCGCGCCGACCGCCGACAGGATCACCGCCAAGGCGACCGCCACGGGCACCTTCATCTTCCGGCCGGCGATCAACGATCCGGCGACCGCCGGCATCGTCGCGTTCGAGGGCGAGAGCTGGGATCCGGCGAAGGGCGCCGGTCCGGCCGCGTACACCCTCGTCGGCGACGTGCCCCCGCTCAGCCAGCAGCTCGACTCCTCGGTCAAGGCGGGCACCCTGTCCATGACCCAGGCCGGGGACTCCGTCCAGCTGACGTCCGTCGACTTCGGCCGGGGCGGCGCCGCCACCGGAGACCTGAACGCGGTGACGGTCAAGGACTTCCGCGGCGGCCCCGCGGGCTGGTCTCTGACCGGCAGGGTCACCGACTTCACCGGACCCGGCGGGAAGATCGATGCGGGCAAGCTCTCCTGGACCCCGTCCTGCACCACCAAGGCGGGCAGCCCCAGCACCTGCGCGGCGGGCTCCGCGGGCGTCGTCGGCAGCGCCGGCGCGACCCTGGCGTCCACCCCCGACGGAGCGTTCACCGGCGGTGAGTTCACCGCGGGCGCGAAGGTGTCGCTGGACGTCCCGGCGTTCACGGCCCCCGGCACGTACGCAGCCGTACTCACCCTGACGCTCACGTGACCACCAGGCGGGCCGGGCGCGCACCCGGTCGGCCCGCCCCGACCCCGGGGGTTCCGCACCCGTGCGAAAGCCGTCCGCACTGCTCCTCGCCCTGACCGCGCTCCTGTACAGCGCCCCGGGCGCCCACGCCGCCGACAACGGCGAGTGGTCCGTCGAACCCGCCGCCTTCGGGCCCGGCAGCCGCCCGTACTTCTACCTCTCCGCCGCTCCCGGCACCGCGCTCACCGACCGGGTCACCGTGACGAACAAGACCGGGGCCCCGCTGACCTTCCGGCTGTACGCCGCCGACGCGTACAACACCGAACGCGACGGAGGCTTCGCCGTACGCACCCGCAGCGAGCCCCAGCGCGGCGTCGGCGCCTGGGCGAAACCGGAACGCGACCGGGTCACCGTCCCCGCGCACTCCTCGGTCACCGTTCCGTACACCCTCACCGTGCCCGGGACCGCCGAGCCCGGCGACCACCCCGGTGCCGTCGTCGCCCTCGACGAACGCGTCGCCGCCGGGTCCGGGGAAGCGGTCGCGGTCGGCATCCAGCGGGCCGTCGGCGCCCGGATCTACGTGCGGGTGAACGGCCCGACGATGGCCGCGCTGTCGGTCGAGGACGTCCGGTACACCCCGGACCGGCCGCTGGTCCCGGGCACCGGCGAGAGCAGCGCGCTCATCTCGTACACGCTCCACAACCGCGGCAACGTCACCCTCAACCCCAGGGTCGCCCTCCGCGCCGAGGGCCTCTTCGGCCGTACGCTCCTGGCCCGCGATCTGACGAAGGTCCCCGGCGAACTGCTGCCGCGCCAGAAGATCCGGCTGACCGAGAGGTGGGCGGGAGCGCCGCAGCTCGACTGGGGCGAGGTCACGCTGACCGCGAGCGCGCGTGACGTGCGCGAGTCCGCGGCGGTGTCCTTCTTCGCCCTTCCGTGGCTGGTCACGGCCCTGCTGCTGGCGGCGGCCGCGGGCGCGGGGACATGGCTGCGGGTACGGCACCGGAGAGTGCGCGGCACGTGACGGCGTCGGACCGGCAGGGGTGCGCGGTACGTGAGGTCCCGCCCGGCAGGGGTACGCGGTACGTGAGGGCGCCGCGGATCGGGGAGAATGGCCCGCATGAGCGTTCACACCCCTGGATCCGAGGCCCCGCACCGCGCCGGCTTCGCCTGTTTCGTCGGCCGCCCCAACGCGGGCAAGTCCACCCTCACGAATGCTCTGGTCGGCCAGAAGGTGGCCATCACCTCCAACCGGCCGCAGACCACCCGCCACACCGTCCGCGGCATCGTGCACCGCCCGGACCTGAACGCCCAGCTCGTGCTGGTCGACACGCCCGGTCTGCACAAGCCGCGCACGCTGCTCGGCGAGCGGCTCAACGACGTCGTACGGACCACCTGGGCCGAGGTCGACGTGATCGGCTTCTGTCTGCCGGCGAACGAGAAGATCGGTCCGGGGGATCGTTTCATCGCCAAGGAACTGGCCGGGATCAAGAAGACCCCGAAGGTCGCGATCGTGACGAAGACCGACCTGGTCGACTCCAAGACGCTCGCGGAGCAGCTGATCGCCATCGACCGCCTCGGCCAGGAGCTCGGCCTCGAGTGGGCGGAGATCGTTCCCGTGTCGGCGGTCGGCGACAAGCAGGTCGCCCTGCTGGGCGACCTCCTCGTCCCGCTCATGCCGGAGAGCCCCCCGCTCTACCCGGAGGGCGATCTCACCGACGAGCCCGAGCAGGTCATGGTCGCGGAGCTGATCCGCGAGGCCGCGCTCGAGGGCGTACGGGACGAGCTGCCGCACTCGATCGCGGTGGTCGTCGAGGAGATGCTCCCCCGCGAGGACCGCCCGGCGGACAAGCCGCTCCTGGACATCCACGCGAACGTCTACATCGAGCGCCCGAGCCAGAAGGGCATCATCATCGGCCCGAAGGGCAGCCGCCTCAAGGAGGTCGGCATCAAGTCCCGCAAGCACATCGAGGCGCTCCTGGGCACGCCGGTCTTCCTGGACCTTCATGTGAAGGTGGCGAAGGACTGGCAGCGGGATCCGAAGCAGCTGCGCAAGCTCGGTTTCTGAGGGCGGCCCGGGTCGTCCTAGGCCCCTTCCTTCAGGACCATCGAGATCAGCTTGGTCTGCGGCTCCGTGAGCCGCGGATCCGCGCAGTAGACCGTCTTCCCGTCCACGGTGAGCTGGTACTGGAATCCGTCGGGGACCCCGACGGGTGGCGTGCCCCGGCCGTCGCGTACGGCCTCCTCGGCCAGGGCATGCCACTCATGGGCATCGGGCCGACCCGAGGTGTCCACCTCGGCGACCCGCTCGATCCCGGCGAAACCACCCGTGCGTCGCACTTGAATACGCATGGGTCCTGTCTAGCGCGTCTCGACCGGATCCGCCTCCGCCGGCGCCTCAGTTGGCCGGTACGCCGACCTGCGACCAGGCCTTGAGCACCGCCTCGTGCTCCTCACCCTCCCCGTAACGCTCCGCCGCCGCCGCGACCGTGGCCCTGGCGAAGTCGGTGAAGGACGCGTCGACCTCCAGGGTCCCCGAGACCATCACGTCGTACCAGATCTGCCCCGCCCGCTCCCACGCCTTGCCGCCGAGCTGGGTGGCCAGCAGACAGAAGGCGCGGTTGGGGATGCCGGAGTTGATGTGCACGCCCCCGTTGTCCCGTCCCGTACGGACGTAGTCGTCCATCGTCCCGGGCTGCGGGTCCTTGCCGAGCACGTCGTCGTCGTACGCCGAGCCCGGCTCCTTCATCGACCGCAGCGCCACGCCCGTCACCCGTGGGGCGAGCAGGCCGGCGCCGATCAGCCAGTCGGCCTCGTCGGCGGTCTGGTCGAGGGTGTACTGCTTGACCAGCGAGCCGAAGACGTCCGAGACGGATTCGTTGAGCGCGCCCGGCTGGCCGAAGTACGTCAGATTCGCCGTGTACTGCGTGAGGCCGTGGGCCAGCTCGTGCGCGATGACGTCGACCGGCACGGTGAAGTCGAGGAAGATCTCGCCGTCACCGTCGCCGAACACCATCTGCTCGCCGTTCCAGAACGCGTTTCCGTAGTTCTCGTCGTAGTGGACGGACGCGATCAGAGGCAGGCCCTCACCGTCGATCGAGTTCCGCCCGTACGCGGAGAGCAGCAGCTCGAAGGTCGCGCCGAGGCCGGCGTACGCGCGGTTGACGGTCGCGTCCCGGCCCGGCTCGTCGCCCTCGGCGCGGACCTTCGTGCCGGGGAGGGCGGTGCCGTGCCCGGCGTCGTACACGGTCCGCTGCGGTCCGTCCACGACGGCCTCGGTCGGGGCGGGGGCGCCGATGACGGTGGTCAGACGGCGGCTGGTGCGCTGTGCGGCGTCCGCGACCAGGGTGCGGCGGGCGGCCGCGGAGATCGCCGGGTCGTCCGAGCGGGCGAGCTTGTCCAGGAGGTGCGGCGGCACGATGCCGCAGAAGACAGGGGACAGGGCCGGTGTCGTGGAGGAATCCATGCTTGGCAATGTGGCACTGGGTCATGACACTGTCACTAGCTGCGACCATGATTAGTGCTGCATTGATCACCGAGTGGGGTGATACGTCACATTTAGCCGTTATTTTCCCGTTACTGATCGGTCGTCCCGCATACTGAAACAGGACCGGCGCTCACGCCCAGGCTCAGCTAGGCTCGTCCGCATCATGCGTTTCGGGCTGCTTCTCCTTAGCTGCCGCGGCGAGGGCCTGTAGTCGTAGGCCGACCCCCTCCCCGCGGAGTCTGGTGCTGCTTCGACAGTCGGCCGTCCCCCGTGCAGGACCCCGAGGAGCCCTACGCAATGTCTCAGTCGCAGTGGATCGGCCGTCCCACCCCGATCACCAACACGACGCACACCCAGAAGCCCTCCGGCATGCCGATCCACAAGTACGGCCAGTACGAGGCCGTGCAGATCCCGGACCGCACCTGGCCCGAGAAGCGGATCACCAAGGCGCCGCGCTGGCTGTCCACGGACCTGCGCGACGGCAACCAGGCCCTGATCGACCCCATGTCGCCGGCCCGCAAGCGCGAGATGTTCGACCTGCTGGTCCGCATGGGCTACAAGGAGATCGAGGTCGGCTTCCCGTCCTCGGGCGAGACGGACTTCGCCTTCGTACGGTCGATCATCGAAGAGGGCGCGATCCCCGACGACGTGACCATCTCCGTCCTGACCCAGGCCCGCGAGGACCTGATCGAGCGCACCGTCGAGTCGATCGTCGGCGCCAAGCGCGCCACCGTCCACCTCTACAACGCGACGGCCCCCGTCTTCCGCCGGGTCGTCTTCCGCGGCTCCAAGGACGACATCAAGCAGATCGCCGTCGACGGCACCCGCCTGGTGATGGAGTACGCGGACAAGCTGCTGGGCGACGAGACGGTCTTCGGCTACCAGTACAGCCCCGAGATCTTCACCGACACCGAGCTGGACTTCGCCCTGGAGGTCTGCGAGGCCGTCTGCGACGTCTGGCAGCCCGGTCCCGGCCGCGAGATCATCCTGAACCTGCCCGCCACCGTGGAGCGTTCGACGCCGTCCACGCACGCGGACCGCTTCGAGTGGATGTCGCGGAACCTGACCCGGCGCGAGTACGTGTGCCTGTCCGTCCACCCGCACAACGACCGCGGCACCGCCGTCGCCGCCGCCGAGCTGGCCATCATGGCGGGCGCCGACCGTATCGAGGGCTGCCTGTTCGGGCAGGGCGAGCGGACCGGCAACGTCGACCTGGTCACCCTGGGCATGAACCTGTTCTCACAGGGCGTCGACCCGCAGATCGACTTCTCGCAGATCGACGAGATCCGCCGCACGAGCGAGTACTGCAACCAGATGGAGGTCCACCCGCGCCACCCCTACGCGGGCGACCTGGTCTACACCGCCTTCTCCGGCTCCCACCAGGACGCCATCAAGAAGGGCTTCGACGCCATGGAGGCCGACGCGGCCGCCCGGGGCAAGACCGTGGACGACATCGAGTGGGCGGTTCCGTACCTGCCGATCGACCCGAAGGACGTCGGCCGCTCCTACGAGGCGGTCATCCGCGTCAACTCGCAGTCCGGCAAGGGCGGTATCGCGTACGTCCTGAAGAACGACCACAAGCTGGACCTGCCGCGCCGCATGCAGATCGAGTTCTCCCGCATCATTCAGGCCAAGACCGACGCCGAGGGCGGCGAGGTCACGCCGAAGGAGATCTGGTCGGTCTTCCAGGACGAGTACCTGCCCAACCCGGACAATCCGTGGGGCCGGATCCAGCTGCGCACCGGCCAGGCGACCACCGACAAGGACGGCACGGACACGCTGTCCGTCGAGGCGGTCGTCGACGGTGTCGACACCGTCCTGACCGGCTCCGGCAACGGTCCGATCTCCGCGTTCTTCGACGCCCTGGCGGCGATCGACGTGGATGCCCGCCTGCTGGACTACCAGGAGCACACGATGAGCGAGGGCGCCTCCGCGCAGGCTGCCTCCTACATCGAATGCGCCATCGACGGAAAGGTCCTGTGGGGCATCGGCATCGACGCGAACACCACGCGTGCGTCGCTGAAGGCGGTCGTCTCCGCCGTCAACCGCGCGGCCCGCTAGTACCGCCCGCCGGTACCTCCCCCGAACCCCGCCCCAGCCATGGGGCGGGGTTCGGCCATGTCCCGGCGATCTCGCGCCCGGGTGCTGACGCCACATCATCGGTGTGGCTAACATCACGTCAATGCGGCAATGTTGCCGGAGCATGACGGAGGTGCGACGTGCTGCCAGCCCGAGGACAACGTGGCCGAAAACTCAGCATCAACGGCATTCGTCTCATTCGTGTCTTCGGCATGCGCACGTCCTGGACCACCATCGGCGACGGCGAGTTCTTCTGCTCCGCATGCGGAGGAGACCGCAACTACCGCCGCCGCACCGGCCGCCGCCGCTTCACCGTCCTCGGCATCCCCGTCCTCCCGCGCGGCTTCGCGGGCCCGGTGCTCGAATGCGCCGCCTGCCACGCCCACTTCGGCACGGACGCCCTCGACCACCCGACGACCGCACGCTTCTCCGCGATGCTCCGCGACGCCGTCCACACGGTCGCCCTCGCCGTCCTCGCGGCCGGCGGCACCTCGTCGCGTACGGTCAGGGAGACCGCCGTCGCCACGGTCCGCGCCGCGGGGATCGTCGACTGCACCGAGGACCAGCTGACCACGATGATCGAGGCGCTCGCCGCCGACACCGGCCGCTTCGTCACCGACGAGGGACCGTGCGGCGCCGCCCTCGCCATCGAACTCCACGAGGCCCTCGAGCCCCTCGCCCCGCATCTCGCCCCGGCCGGCCGCGAATCGATCCTGCTCCAGGGCGCCCGGATCGCCCTCGCGGACGGGCCGTACAGCACGGCCGAGCGCGACGTGCTGACGACCGTGGGCAACGCACTGCAGCTGTGCGCGGACGACACCACGCGACTGCTCGCGACCGCGCGCACGCCGTCGTCGTAACGGGGAGCGCCGCCCCGACCCGGCGCGGTGGGGCGAAGCCAGCAGCTACCAGGGGAGTACCGGGACACCGTCCCGCTACTCCCCGGGGAGTAACCGCCCGCGCATGCCACCCCGCGCAGTACCCCCGAACTCGCCCTGCGGCCCGACGAATCGGCCCTGTCGCGGCGGGAGTCTGGATCCGTCCAGACACCCAGCCGGAGGGAGGCCCGAGATGGGGGCCCCGACCACCTCGTACGACGCCGTACCGGCCGCCCCGCCCGGCACCGGCCCCGGGAAGCGGCGCACGGGCCGTGCCGCACTGCCCTGGGCGGTGCTCGCCCTGTGGATCGCGGTCCTCGCCGTCGCCGCGCCCTTCGCCGGCAAGCTCGCCGACGTACAGCGCGACAACATCGTGGACTACCTGCCCGCGGGCGCCGACTCCACCCAGGTCGCCAAGATCCAGCAGGAGCTGCCGGGCGGCGAGGCCACCCAACTCGTCCTCGTCTACCACCGCGACAGCGGACTGACCGCCTCCGACCGGACGACCGCCACCGGCCAGGCCGCAGGGATCGCCGCGGCGCACGACCTCACGGACGAGCCCAGGGGCATCCCGTCGAAGGACGGCACCACCCTCATGTTCCCCGTGTCGTCGACCGAACCCGGAAACGACGAGAAGGCACGGGCCGCCTTCGTCGAGGACGTACGCGCCGAGGTGTCCGCCGGCGGCGGACCGAGCGACGGGCTGACCGTCGAGGTCGGCGGACCGAGCGCCCTTCAGACCGACATGGAGGCCGTCTTCGAGACCATCGACGGCACCCTGATGATCGCGACCGTCCTCGTCGTCGCCGTCCTGCTGATACTCACCTACCGCAGCCCGTTCCTGTGGCTCGTCCCGCTGCTCGTCGTCGGCGTCGCCGCCCTCACCACCAGGGCCGTGATCTACGGCCTCGCCCAGGGCTTCGACATCACGGTCACCAGCCAGAGCGCCGGCATCATGACCGTCCTCGTCTTCGGCGCGGGCACCGACTACGCACTGCTGCTCGTCGCCCGCTACCGCGAGGAACTGCGGCGCGTCCCGCAGCCGTACGACGCGATGCGCGCGGCCCTGCGCGGCTGCGGGCCCGCCGTACTCGCCTCCTCGGGGACCGTCGCCGCGGGCCTGCTGTGCCTGCTCGCCGCCGACCTCAACAGCGCGCGCGGGCTCGGCCCCGTCGGGGCGGTGGGCGTGGTGTGCGCGCTGGCCGCCATGCTGACCCTGCTGCCCGCCCTCCTCGTCCTGCTGGGGCGCAGGGTCTTCTGGCCGATCGTCCCCCGGTACGGGAGCGAGGCCGAGCAGCGCCGCAGCCTGTTCGCCGCCATGGGCAGCTCCGCCGCCCGCCGCCCGGTCGCCGTCCTCACCTCCGGAACGGTGCTGCTCGGCGCGCTCGCGCTCGGCGCGCTGAATCTGCCCGGCACCCTCAAGAACGAGGACAGCTTCACCGAACGGCCCGAGTCCGTCTCCGCGATGCAGACCCTGGCCGCCGCCTACCCCGAGCGCAGCGCCCAGCCCATCAGCGTCGTCGCCCCTGCGGCCACCGCCGAACGGGTGCTCGCCGAGGTCCGCGCCACCGACGGAGTGGCGGCGGCCGAACGAGGACGCACGGGAGCGGAGCGAATGGGGGTCCCCCCAGGCCCGAAGGGCCATGGGGGAGGCTGGACCGAACTCTCCGTCTTCGCGAAGGACGCACCCGAGACCGAGGGCGAGACCGCCACCATCAACGCGCTGCGCGCGGGCCTCGACGGCCCGTACGGCGCATACGTCGGCGGGGTGAGCGCCCAGCAGCTCGACCTGGAGGAGACCAACAGCCGCGACCGGATCATCGTCATCCCGCTCGTGCTCGCAGCGGTCCTGCTCATCCTCGTCGCCCTGCTGCGCAGCCTCGTCGCCCCCCTCATGCTCATCGTCGCGGTCGTCGCCGTATGGGGCGCTGCCATGGGCCTCGGCGGGCTCGTCTTCGAACCGCTCTTCGGCTTCGCGGGCGTCGACCCCGGACTGCCGCTGCTCTCCTTCGTCTTCCTCGTCGCACTCGGCGTCGACTACGGCATCTTCCTGATGCACCGGATGCGCGAGGAAGCCCTGTCCGGCGCCGAACCCCGGACAGCCGCACTGACCGCACTGCGCACGACCGGTGGAGTCATTGCCTCCGCGGGCATCGTGCTGGCGGCCACCTTCGCAGTCCTGATGAACCTCCCGCTGGTCCCGCTGGTCGAGATGGGCTTCGTCGTCGCGGTGGGGGTGCTGCTGGACACCTTCCTCGTACGGACCTACCTGGTGACGAGCGCGAGCCTGCTGCTCAGCCGCCGGGTCTGGTGGCCGGGACGGCTCGGCAAGGCCGGTGCGAACGCCGTGACCCGCGCGACCGCCGTGACGCCCGCGACCGCCGTCACCCCCGTGACCCCCGTGACCCCTGTGACCGAGGGCCGGGCCCGTACCGGAGGATGAACGAGTGAACATGCCTGAGAACGAGGGAGGGGCGGCGCGTCCCCGCCTGGGGGAGCGCGTGCTCACCGCCGTCAGCCGCGACCCCATGACCGTGCCGCACCGGCGCCGCAACGATGCGCTGATCGCCGCGGGCGTCGCCGCCCTCTCCCTCGTCCTCGCGCTGGTCGTCCACGACGGCCGGACCCCCGACGCCCTCGGCTGGACCCTGCTGGCCGGCAGCATCGTGCCCCTCGCCCGGCGCCGCAGCCGCCCGGTACTCGTCCTGTTCGCCGTGCTGGTGTGCGTCGCGCCGTACCACGCGGCCGACTACACGCACGCCGCACCCCTCCCGGGAGCGATGCTCGCCCTCTACACCGTGGCGGCCACCGCCCGGCCCCTGCACACGTTCCTCATCGGCGCCGGGGTCATCGGCACCACCCTGACCGTCATGTTCGGCGTCAACACCCACCAGGGCCTGGAGGCGCTGCGTACCACCGGCTGGATCCTCGCCGTGATCGTCTTCGGCGTCGACGTCCGCACCTACCGCCGCTACATCGCCTCCGTCGTGGCCCGCGCCGAACGCGCCGAACACACCCGCGAGGAAGAGGCCGCCCGCCGCGTCGCGGAGGAACGGCTGCGGATCGCCCGGGACCTGCACGACCTCCTCGCCCACAGCATCACCCTGATCGGGGTGCGGACCTCGGTCGCCGCGCACATCCTGACCGTCGACCCGGACCGCCTCGACCGCGAGGCCGTCGCCGCCGCACTGGACGAGATCTCGGAGACCTGCCGGGAGGCGCGGGCCGAACTGCGCACCACACTGGCGGTACTGCGCGCGGACGGCACCCCGGACGACGCCCCGGACGGCCCCCTGCCGGGTCTGGCCGCGCTGCCCGGTCTCGTCCGCACGGCGGAGGCGGAACTCACGATGCGGACCGGCGAAGCGCGCATTCCGCCGGCATCGGCGGCCGCCGCGTACCGCATCGTGCAGGAGTCCCTGACGAACGCGGTACGGCATGCGGGGCCCGACGCCGGGATACGCGTCCTGGTGGAGGCGGACCACGACCGCGACCTGCGGGTCACGGTCAGCAACAGGGGCAACAGCCGCCCGGCCGACGGGAGTTCGGGCTTCGGGATCGTCGGGATGCGCGAGCGCGCCCGCAGCGTCGGGGGCACCCTGTCCGCTGGACCGCGCGACGGAGGAGGATTCGAGGTGGTCGCCGTACTGCCGCTCGGTGAAGGTGAAGAGGAGACCCTGGCATGACCGGCCCGATTCGCGTGCTGCTCGCCGACGACCAGACCCTGGTCCGCGCCTCGTTCGCGATGCTCGTCGAGTCCGCCCGCGACATGGAGGTCGTCGCCCAGGCCGGCACCGGCCTCGAAGCCGTCGAACTGGCCCGCTCCGCCCGCGCCGACGTCGTCGTCATGGACATCCGCATGCCCGAACTCGACGGCATCGAGGCCACCCGCCGCATCGCCGCCGACGACGACCTCGCCGGCGTCAAGGTCCTCGTCCTCACCACCTACGACACCGACGACCACATCCTGGAGGCCCTTCGCGCGGGCGCCTCAGGCTTCCTCGTCAAGGACATCCGCCCGGCCGACCTTCTCGCCGCGATCAGGACCGTCGCCGCGGGCGACTCCCTGCTCTCGCCCGGCCCCACCGCCCGCCTCATCGCCCGCGTCCTCGCCGCCCCGGCGGTCCCACCGCGCGGCGGCCCCGGCCCCGGCTGCCTCTCCGACCGCGAACGCCAGGTCCTCACCCTCGTCGCCCGCGGCCTCACCAACACCGAGATCGCCGAAACGCTCGCCCTCAGCCCCCTCACCGCCAAGACCCACGTCAGCCGCATCATGGGCAAACTCGCGGCCCGCGACCGCGCCCAACTCGTCATCACGGCCTACGAGTCGGGCCTGGTGACCCCGGGCACGGGCGCGGGCACGGGCGCGGGCTGACGGTCTGGGCGTGAAGTGTGCCCTGCAACGTGCAGTGGGACGGGATGTCCGTCCTCAAGCGCCGGACGGGCTTGAAGTGTGCCCGTTACCGTCCGGGCGGGGTCGGTTCGGGGGCGGAGCCCCAGTTCGGGAAGGGCGGGGTGGGGAAAAGGCACATACGCGCCCACCATCCTCTGCGCCACAATGGGCGGACAGGTACGGCGGTTGGGGGACGGGGGGACTGTGCTGCTGCTCGTGGTCGCCTTCATCCTCGTCCCGACGGCCCTCGTGCTGCTACTACGTCGGCTGCGCGGCGCCCGCCACCCCGAGGCCGCCCCGACGGGCCCGGTGGCCGCACCCGCCACGCCCGAGACGACCCGCGGGGCCGAACTGCCCGCCCCCATACCCGACTTCGTGGGCCGGGCGGACGATCTCGCCGCGCTGCTCCGCCTCGTCCACGCAGGCCACCGCGCCATCGCCGTCACCGGCGCCGCCGGCCTCGGCAAGTCCGCGCTCACCGTCCGCCTCGCGCACGAGCTGCGGCCTCTCTACCCCGACGGCCGTCTGTACGCCGACCTCGGCGCCGCCCGCGGTGACGTCCTGGCGCGCCTCCTCGGCGCCCTCGGCACGCCCGAGGAGGAACGGACGGGCGAGCCCGGCGCCCTCGCCGCCCGCTTCCGCAGCCGCACCGCGAGCCGCCGCATCCTCCTGGTCCTGGACGCCGCCACCGACGCATCCCAGGTCCGCCCTCTGCTCCCGGCGGGCGACGGCTGCCTCACCCTGATCACCAGCCGCAACGCACTGACCGACCTGCCCGAGGCCACCCCCTTCCCCCTGGACGCCCTCACGGAATCGGATGCGCTCGGGCTGTGCCCACCTTCACCTTCAGGCCCGCACCCGGCCCACGACGTCGGCGCACTCGACCTCGTCCACGTCTGCGGCCGACTGCCCCTCGCGATCCGCATGGCCGCCGCGGCAGGGGCCCACCCGGCCAAGGTGGCCGACCGCATCGCCGCCGAACGCGCCCGCCTCGACGCCCTCCACATCGGCGACGTGGCCGCCCGCGCCGCCTTCGAGGCCGCCTACGCCGCGCTGACGCACGCCGACCGTCACCTGCTCCGCACCCTCGGCGCGTATCCCGGTGCACGCCTGACAGCCCGCATCGCCGCCGCCGCGGCAGGCTGGGAACAGCAGGCCGCCCACGAGGGCCTGGAGCGCCTCACGGCCGCCCAACTCGTGCAGCCCGCCGAGGCCCCCGGCGCGTACCGCCTCCACGACCTGATCCACCGGTTCGCCGCCGAGCGTCTCGAACACGACACGGGACCCGCCGGGTGCCGAGCGGCCCTGGCACGGCTCCTCGCCGCCGACCCGGCGGATCCCACCGCGGTCTCCCGCCTCGTACGCGCCGGAGTACGGGAAGGCCTCCACGGCGCTGCGTACCGCCTGGCGACCACGGCGGACAGCCGCATGAGGGACGAGCCGGGCCAGCTCCCGCGCATCGCCATGTGGTCGGCCGTCCTCGACGCGGCCCGTCGGGCGGGCGAGCACGACTGGGCCGCCCAGGCCCTCCGCGGCCTGGGCGACGCCTACCGGCACGAGGGCCGGTACGACCGGGCCGTGGACCATCTGCGCATGTCCATCGCCGTCCAGCAGCGAGCGGGCGCCCGCGCCGTCCAGATCGAGACCCGCCGGCTCCTCGGCGACGCCCTGCACCGGGCGGGCCGTTACGACGAGGCACTGCGCGAGTTCCGTACGGCCCTGGACGGTTGCCGCGCCCTGTGCGGACCGACGGGCGAGGCGGAGATCCTCCGCGGCCTCGGCGCCCTCCACCTCGACCGCCGCCGCCCCGACGAGGCGATCGCCTGCCTCGAAGCGGCCGTCCCCCTCACGGGCTGCCCCGACATCCGCCGCATCCTGGGCTCGGCGTACGTCCAGACCGGCAACCTCACCGCCGCCGAGCGATGCCTGCGATCGGCCCTCGCGGCGTACCGGCACCTGGGTCGCGCGGTGGGGGAGGGCTGGACCCTGCGCGAGTTGGGCTACCTGGAAGAGCGGCGATGGGCGTTCGGGCCGGGCGCGGACCACCACCGCGCCGCCCTGGCCGCCTTCGACCGCGTCGGCTACGGCACGGGCGTCGCCGCGGCGGCCGAGGCCATCGGCGACAACTTGCTTGCGCAGGGCGACGAAGCGGGCGCCGACGCGGAGTACCGCCACGCGGCGGCCGTCTACGGCGGGCTGGGCGACCACGTCCGTGAGGCCGAGGTGCGACGCAAGCTCAGCATGTGATCAAGGGCTCAACTATCCCTGTTCATAGGGCTGTTGAGGGTCGGACTGATTGTGAATGACCCGTGCGCACATGGCATGATTCCCCCGCTGTTACTTCCGAGTAAGTACGGGTGACAGCAGCCACCCCCCTCATCACATTCGCCGGAGGACACCCCCGTGCGTCATTCCACCAGGAGACTCCTGGTCCCCGCGCTGACCGCGCTCGCGCTCGTCGCGAGCGGCTGCTCGGCCGCCCCCGACAGCACCAACCGCCCCGCCACCGGGCCCACTCCAGCCGCAGCCGCGGCAGCGGCGGACGACGCGAGCGAGCAGCTCGACGTCGAAGCGGCCCCGGACGGTGCACCCACCCCGACGGCCGTGGCCCGCCAGGCCGCCAACGGCGGCAGCGGCGCGAAGAAGAGCACGCTGAAGGTCGCTTCCTACGACAAGCGCACCCGACGCGCCGTCATATCCGACCCGCACAAGAGCGAGAGCCCGTCGGCCGCCCCCACCCCCGCCCCCACCGCCACCCCGTCGGCGGTGGCCGAGGCCCCGGTCAGAACCGGCGACGTCATCGCCAGTGCCCCCGCTCCGGGCGCGCCCGACGGTCTGCTGGCCCAGGTCACCGAGGTCGTCGGCACCACCGACCAGGGCACCGAGGTCCGCACGAAGCCCGCCACCCTCAGTGCCCTCCTCCGCGACGACAAGGCCGACGGCCAGGTCCCCGTCGACCCGTCCACCATGGACGTCGAGCCCCTCGTCAAGGGCGTGAAGCTCTCCTGGGCCAGGACCGGCGGCGCCACCTTCGGCCCCAACGGAGCGAAGGTCCCCCTCGGCAGCCTGCGCCTCGACGTCGGCGCCTCCCTGGCCACCGCCGAGGACGCACCCGTCTCCGCCGCCGCGTCCGTCTCCGGCTTCGTCCAGCTCGCCCCGCAGGTGGAGTTCTCCTACGACGGCAGCGCCAACGGCCAGTCGGGCCGCCCCGCGCCCGGCTCCGCGTTCCTCGGCATGACCGGCGACTGGACCGCCCAGTGGGCCCTCAAGGGCCGCGCCTCCGCGAAGGCCACCCAGCGCATCCCCTTCGCCAAGCTCCACGCCGACCCGGTGATCCAGGTCGGCCCCGTGCCCGTCGTCGTCAACCTCGACCTGACCTGCTACCTCCAGGTCGAGGCCGACGGCCGCATCACCCTCGACGTCCAGCAGAGCGTCAAGGGCGACTTCCGCGTCGGCGGCAGCTACGCCCCGGGCAAGGGCTGGACCCCGGTCAGCACCTCCGACGTGAAGAGCACCCCGGTGACCACCACCGTCACCGCCGCGGGCCGGGCGAAGACAACCCTCGGCGCCGAGGCGTCCGTCGGCCTGTACGGCATGGTCGGCCTCACCGCCGACTTCGCCCCGTACCTGCGCGCCGAGGCCGAGGCCCGCGCCGACGCATCCACGGACGGCACGGCGTCGTTGACCGGTACGTGGGCACTGCACGGCGGCTTCGACCTGAGCGGAAACCTCCTGCTCCAGCTGTCGATCTTCGGCACGCCGATCCTCCAGCACCGCATCCCGCTGGGCAGCCTCCACCGCGAATGGCCCCTGGCAAGCGGCAAGGGCACGCTGACGGCTTGACGGCCAAACGGCCCGACGCACACCGGTCCCGGGCCGCACGGCCCGGGACCGGACCGCTGTCAGGCCTTGACCACGCCGTCCACGAAGACGGTCCAGGCGGCGGCCGGGACGATGAGCGCGGGGCCGGCGGGGTTCTTGGAGTCGCGGACGGGGACGACGCCGGGGATGTCGTCGAGGACCTCGACGCACTCGCCGCCGTCGCCGTCGCTGTAGCTGCTCTTGCGCCACGGGGCGGCGCCCGGGAAGTCGTACGCCACCTCGACGCAGTCGCCGCCCTCGCCGTTGCTGTAGCTGCTCTTGCTCCAGCGGGCGTTGCTCAGGTCGTACTCGCGCATCGTCTGTAGTCCTCTGCCGCCGATTCGATCAGGGCGAGGGACGCCTCCGGCGACAGCGCGGCGACCCTGAGCAGATCGTAGGCGCGCTGTGCTCGCTTCACCACCGCCGGATCGTCCAGCAGAGTCCCCGAAAACGACGTCTCTGTATAGGCGGTGGGCGGTGCGTCCTCGAACTCCATGAGCTTCAGGGTCCCGGCCATGGAAGCATGTGCCCCGGCCTCGCACGGGATCACCGTCACCAGCGTGGTGCGCTCGCACATCATCGCCACGATGTGCTCCAACTGCCGGGCCATCGCGGCCGGGCCGCCCACAGGGACACGTAACGCGTTCTCGTGCAGGGTCGCCCAATACTCCGGCCTTGTAGCGTCCTTGAGGATGTGCGCCCGTTCCATCCGGGACGTGACCTTCTCCTCGACGTACCGCTCGGAGACGAACGGGTTGGCGGCGAGGGTGACCGCCCGCGCGTACTCGGCAGTCTGCAACAGCCCCGGCACGACCGTCGGCGCGAACTCGCAGATCTTCGTCGCCAGCGCCTCCAGCTCCGCCACCGCCGCGAAATAGTCCGCATATGGCGACTTGGCGATCATCTTCTTCCACATCCGCTCGAAAAAACCGTCGGTTTGTAGCGTCTCGTCAATCCGCCCCGCCACATCCTTCTGCGGCTTCCGAATAGCCTGTTCGAATTGGCCGATGTAACCGCCGGATACGAATACCCGCCGCCCCAGTTCCCCCTGCGTCAGCCCCGCCGCCTCCCGCCTCGCCTTGAGCTCCTGCCCGAAGAACTCCCAGGCCGCCTGCCTGGACCCCACCCCTCGCCCCTTACCTGCGTTGGCCATGGATTAACTCCTTTGTGCTGCCGTGCAGTTGTAGCGCGCGTATGTCTGCCGATTCTAGGTCTGTGTCCTCACACTCATGAGGGGAAGACAGAAAAAGAATCCGAGGCATGACGAGAGGAGCGCCGTGGAAGAAATGGGCCATCTCCAAGAAGCCGAGGCGGCTGTGACGGAATTGAGGTGCGCACTGGCCCGGGCCGGAGTGACGTTGCCGTCGCTCGGACTGGACCCGGTCACGTGCGCAGGGAGGAGTCCGAGGGTGCTGGTCGAGCTGGGCCGCTGCACGGTCGAGACCGCGCGGCAGCTGGCCGCCGCGCTCCCCGGACCGGGGGAGGAGACGGACCGATGACGGCACCGGCCGTGGGGTCGTACGTGATCGACACGAGCACCGGACAGGTGGGGCAGGTCATGGGCCACGAGGGGCCGTACGTCCAGCTCAGACCCATCGGCGGCGGCCGCGAATGGGACTGCACCCCGGAGACGCTGCGCATCGCGACGGCCCAGGAGCGCCTGAGCGCGGCGACGGCCTACGCGAACGCCCGCAGCCGGGGCGAGGTGCCCTGATCACCCGAGCGGTCGGCGCGCACGGTGCTGCGCCGACGGACTTTCCAGGTCGGCTGATGGCCCGCTCGTCACGTACGGGACAATGACCCCATGAGTCTGTTCCGCGACGACGGCATCGTGCTGCGCACCCAGAAGCTGGGTGAGGCGGACCGGATCATCACGATCCTCACCCGCGGCCACGGCCGTGTCCGTGCCGTCGCGCGCGGGGTGCGGCGCACCAAGTCGAAGTTCGGGGCGCGGCTGGAGCCCTTCTCGCACGTGGACGTGCAGTTCTTCGCACGCGGCAGCGAGCTCGTCGGACGCGGGCTGCCGCTGTGCACGCAGAGCGAGACGATCGCTCCGTACGGTGGCGCGATCGTCACCGACTACGCCCGCTACACCGCCGGGACGGCGATGCTGGAGACGGCGGAACGGTTCACCGACCACGAGGGCGAGCCGGCCGTCCAGCAGTACCTGCTGCTCGTCGGAGGCCTGCGCTCCCTCTCCCAGGGCGAGCATGCGCCGAACCTCATCCTCGACGCCTTCCTGCTGCGCTCCCTCGCCGTCAACGGCTACGCGCCCAGCTTCGAGGACTGCGCGCGATGCGGCCTCCACGGGCCCAACCGCTTCTTCTCCGTCGCTGCCGGCGGCGTCATATGCGGCGACTGCCGGGTGCCCGGCAGCGTCGTACCCTCTGCGGAGGCCATCGGTCTGCTCAGCGCACTGCTCACCGGAGACTGGGACACGGCGGACGCCTGCGAGGCGCGCCACGTCCGGGAGGGGAGCGGGCTGGTGTCCGCCTATCTGCACTGGCACCTGGAGCGCGGCCTGCGCTCGCTGCGGTACGTAGAGAAAAGCTAGGAAAGCGAAAGCTAGGAGAGTGTGACCCCCATGGCACGACGCGGAATCCTGGGACGTTCCCGCCGCGACCACAAGGTCCCCGAGCCGCACCCGTCAGGGGCACGCCCGCCGAAGATCCCCGGTGAGCTGGTGCCGAAGCACGTGGCGATCGTGATGGACGGCAACGGCCGCTGGGCCAAGGAGCGCGGTCTGCCGCGCACCGAGGGGCACAAGGTCGGCGCCGAGCGCGTGCTGGACGTACTGCAGGGCGCGATCGAGATGGGCGTCGGAAGCATCTCCCTGTACGCCTTCTCCACCGAGAACTGGAAGCGCTCGCCGGACGAGGTGCGCTTCCTGATGAACTTCAACCGCGACTTCATCCGCAAGACCCGCGACCAGCTCGACGAGCTCGGCATCCGGGTGCGCTGGGTGGGCCGGATGCCCAAGCTGTGGAAGTCGGTGGCCAAGGAGCTCCAGATCGCGCAGGAGCAGACCAAGGACAACGACAGGCTCACGCTGTACTTCTGCATGAACTACGGCGGGCGCGCGGAGATCGCGGACGCGGCGCAGGCGCTGGCGGAGGAGGTGAAGGCGGGCAGGCTCGACCCGTCGAAGATCACCGAGAAGACGATCCAGAAGTACCTGTACTACCCGGACATGCCGGACGTCGACCTCTTCCTGCGGCCGAGCGGCGAGCAGCGCACCTCCAACTACCTGATCTGGCAGAGCGCTTACGCCGAGATGGTCTTCCAGGACGTGCTGTGGCCCGACTTCGACCGCCGCGACCTGTGGGGGGCCTGCCTGGAGTACGCGCAGCGCGACCGCCGCTTCGGCGGGGCGATCCCGAACGAGGAACTGCTGGCGATGCGGGGCCAGGACCCGGCCGAGAACCCGGCCCCCGACCCGGCCGTCTGACCGGCCGACCCGCTGTCCGACCTGCCCGCTACGATCACGGCTCGTCCGAGGAAGAGGACAGGGGAGGGGCCGTGACCGAGGGGCAAGGCGTGACGGAGGCGCACGCCGTCGTCGAGCTGAGATACGAGCTGAGGCAGCCGGACTGGTCCGACGCGTTCCGTGCCCGCGGGCGGGTACGGGGGATCAAGGGCCGGCTGCAAGGCCTGCTCACGCCGGTGCTCTTCGCGGCGGCGGTGTGGCTCCTCGCCGACGACGCCATGGCCGCGGGCTTCGCCTTCGTGGGCAGCCTGTTCGGCCTCGTCGCCAGGACAGGCGTCCTGGCCGCGCGGCACGCCGGAATGGGCGCCCCGCTGGGGCCCTGGACCGTGACCGTCACCGACTCCGACGACGCGGTGCGCTTCACGGGCACGGACATGGAGACCCGCCGGGGCTGGCGGGCCTTCGGCGGGTACGTGGAGACCGCCGCCGGATTCGTCCTGCTGTCGCCGGCCCCGTACTCGGTCGTCGTCCACTATCTGCCGAAGCGCTCCATGGGCAAGGCCGACACCGATCGCCTGCGCGGCATACTCGACCGTCACCTGCCCCGCTTCGGCCGCCGCCGACTCCAGCATTGAGGGCCGACCAGTAGGCTCCGTACGTTGTTCGCACCGGGGAGGGGCCATGGCCGAGGGCATGAACGCGGAGGAAGTCGTGCACGGGCAGGCGGTGGAACTGGTTTACCGTCCGACCGCGGACGATGTGAACCAGGCCCTCCGGGCGAGGTTGAAGCGGTCCCTGGGCTGGCGCTTCGCCTGGGTGATGGGCGTCTTCTGCGCCGTGATCGTCGCCCTCCTCATCCTGCTGTTGCTGCTGACCGGCCGCGGCCTCGGCGCGATGCCGCCCGCGGTGTGGGTGGTGATGATCGTCTTCCCGCTCACACTCTGGGGCACCCCGCGGCTGCAGGCCCGGGCCGTGGCGAAGCACGCCGAGCAGCAGGGCGAGTTCCGGGTGGCCGTCGACGACACGGGCATCCTCATCGCCACCGACAACAACTCGGCCCGGTACGGGTGGCAGAGCTGGGGCCGATACGCCGAGACGGACGGGGTCTTCGTCCTGCTCAGCCCGGACAGGGCGGCCATCGGCATGATGGTCCTGCCGAAGCGGGGCGTGACCGGCCCGGCCGATGTGGACCGGCTGCGGGTGCTCCTCGACCGGCACGTCACCCGCATGTGACCCGACCGCGGACCCGGCTCCCCGGCCGCCGGCCTGCCCGCTACGATCACGGCCGATTCACCGCAGACACCGGGGAGGGCCCATGGCCGGGGACACGAGCATGCCGGAGACGGACCAGAGCACGGACAGCGTGGAGCTGGTCTACCGGCCGACCCCCGCCGACACACTGGTCGCCCTGCGGGTCCGCGAACGGATCAAGAGGACCGGGCTCCTGCTGCGGGGCGTGTTCCTCACACTCTTCACCGGGGTCCATCTGCTCGGCACCGTACGCCGGGGAAGCATCGAGCCCATCTCGACCGCTCTGTTCCTCGCCGTCGTCCTGTTCGTGTGGGGCTATCCCCGGATACACGCCGCCCATGTGCAGCGGATCATCGGATGGCAGGGCGAGTACCGCACCACCGTGTCTCCGGCCGGGATCACCTGCAGCACCGACCACAGCACGCTGATCCAGAAGTGGTCCGTCCTCAAGGGCTACCGTGAGACGCCCGGCCACTTCGTCCTCCTCAGCCGGGACCCCAACATCATGTGTCTCTCGGTCCTGCCCAAACACGGGCTGAGCACGCCCGACGACGCCGACCGGCTGCGGGCCGTCCTGGACCGGCACACCACCCGCGTCTGACGTACGCGAAAGGGCCCGCACCGGCATCCGGTGCGGGCCCCTTCCACGTCGACCTGCCTACTGCGCCGCCGCGCACTCCGCACACGTACCGAAGATCTCCACCGTGTGCGCCACGTTCACATACCCGTGCGCCGCCGCGATCGTCTCCGCCCACTGCTCGACGGCCGGGCCCTCGACCTCGACCGCCTTGCCGCAGACGCGGCAGACCAGATGGTGGTGGTGCTCACCGGACGCGCAGCGCCGGTACACCGCCTCGCCGTCACTGGTACGCAGCACATCGACCTCGCCGGCCTCGGCAAGGGACTGCAGCGTCCGGTAGACCGTCGTCAGGCCCACCGAGTCGCCGCGGTGCTTGAGCATGTCGTGCAGCTCCTGCGCACTGCGGAACTCGTCGACCTCGTCGAGCGCCGCCGCCACCGCAGCCCGCTGCCGGGTCGCCCGGCCGCGTACGGGGGGTCCAGCAGTCGCCACAGGTGCCTCCTTACGTTCCGCCCGCTCCTCGTCGGGCCATTCTGCCAGGCGCGGATCCTGGCCCGGTCCGGGCGCGGGTCCGGCCCGGTCCGGTCCGGGCCGGAATCAGACCCGGACGTCGTCCATGGCACCGTCCGCGGGACGACGCGTGACCGGAAGGTCCAGATCGCACTCCGTCTCCGCCGCCTCCAGGGCTCTCGCCCGCCGTCGCGCCAGCGGCGTCGCCAGCATCGTCAGCAGCACGAACACCCCGATCGCCAGCAACACGATCGTCGCGCCCGGCGGCACGTCCTGGTAGTACGAGACGACCGTGCCCGACAGCGCGACCGACACTCCGATCGCCACCGCGCCGGCGAACGTCACCACAAACGACTTCGCGACCTGCTGCGCCGCCGCCACCGGCACCACCATCAGCGCACTGACCAGCAGCAGACCGACCACCCGCATCCCGACCGTGACCGTCACCGCTGCCGTCACCGCCACCAGCAGATTCAGCGTCCGCACCGGAAGACCCGTGACCCGCGCGAACTCCTCGTCCTGGCTGATCGCGAAGAGCTGCCGCCGCAGACCGATCGTGATCAGCAGCACAAAGCCCGCCAGCAGACAGATCGAGGTGACGTCCTCGTCGGACACCGTCGACAGCGAACCGAAGAGATACGACACGAGGTTGGCGTTCGAGCCGTTCGGCGCCAGGTTGATCAGCATGACGCCGCCCGCCATACCGCCGTAGAAGAGCATCGCCAGCGCGATGTCGCCGCGTGTGCGCCCGTACGCCCGGATCAGCTCCATCGCGATCGAGCCGACGACGGCCACCAGCGTCGCCATCCACACGGGACTGGTGGAGAGCAGGAAGCCGAGGCCGACGCCGGTCATCGCGACATGGCCGATGCCGTCGCCCATCAGCGCCTGCCGACGCTGCACCAGATGAATGCCGAGGGCGGGTGCGGTGATCCCGACGAGCACGGCGGCCAGCAGCGCCCGCTGCATGAAGGGGTCCTGGAGGATGTCCATGATCAGGTCAGCAGTCCCGTGCGGAGCGGCTCGTCGGCCGCGTGCGGATGTACGTGGTCATGGCCCGGCAGCGCATGCTGCCCGACGGCCTCGGGCGGCGGCCCGTCATGGACGACGCAGCCGTCGCGCAGCACCACCGCCCGGTCGATCAGCGGCTCCAGCGCCCCCAGCTCGTGCAGCACCAGCAGCACCGTCGTCCCCGCGGCGACCTGCTCGCGCAACGTCGCCGCGAGGATCTCCTGGCTGGCCAGGTCCACGCCCGCCATCGGCTCGTCCATGATCAGCAGATCGGGTTCGGTCGCCAGCGCGCGGGCTATCAGCACCCGCTGGTGCTGACCGCCGGACAGCGCGCTCACCGCGTCCTTCGTCCGGTCGGCGAGCCCGACCAGCTCGATCGCCCGCTGCACGGCCGCCCTGTCGTCCTTCGACGGCCAACGCAGCTTCGTACGCGACAGCCGGCCGGACGACACGACCTCGCGGACGGTCGCCGGGACGCCGCTCGTCGCGGTCGTGCGCTGCGGTACGTACCCGACGCGCGACCAGTCACGGAAGCGGCGAAGCTCCGTACCGAAGAGGGACACCGAGCCGCCCGTGAGCGACACCTGGCCGATCAACGACCGAACGACCGTCGACTTGCCCGAGCCGTTGGCGCCGAGCAGCGCGACGACCTCACCGTGGCCCACGGTGAGGTCGACACCACGCAGCACAGGGCGCGAGCCGAGCGTGGCCCTTGCCCCGCGGACGGATATGACGGGATCACTCACGCTCACAACTGCTCCTCGGATGCTGCTCTTGCCGTGACTGCTGCTGCTTCGGCTTCGGCTTCGGCTGCTGTGGCTGTGGCTGTGGCTGCCGCTGCCACGGCTGCGGTAGTGCTGGTCACTTCGCGCCGAGAGCCTTCTGCAGCCCGGCGAGGTTGGACTCCATCACCTCGATGTAGTCATCGCCCTTGGACTGCTTCGTGATTCCCTCCAGCGGGTCCAGGACGTCCGTCTTCAGGCCCGCGTCCTCGGCGAGGGTCCTCGCGGTCTTGTCGCTGGCGAGCGTCTCGAAGAAGACCGTGGTGACCTTGTCCTGCTTCGCGATGGTCTGGAGCTCCTTGATACGGGCGGGGGTCGGCTCGTTCTCGGGATCGATGCCGGCGATGCCCTCCTGCTCCAGGCCATAGCGCTCGGCGAGGTAGCCGAAGGCGGAGTGGGTGGTGATGAAGGTCCTGGTGCCGGTGTTCTTCAGGCCCTGCTCGAACTTCGTGTGCAGGCCGTTCAGCTTGGTGACCAGCTCGTCGGTGTTCTTCTTGTAGTCGGCCGCGTTGGCCGGGTCGACCTTCTCCAGGGATGCGCCGACGCCCTTGGCCACCTCGGCGTACTTGACCGGGTCCAGCCAGATGTGCGGGTCGGCGGCGGCACCCTCCGCGCCGTGCTCGTCGGAGTGCTCCTCGCCCGCATGCTCGTCGGAGTGCTCGGCGTGCTCCTCGGGGGTCTCGCCCTCATGGCCGTGGTCGTGGCCGACCGCGGTGCCGTGGTCCTCGAGCTCGGTGAGCGTGGCCGCGTCGACGGTGTTCCTGACGTCCGCCTGCTTGATCGCCTCGTCGACGGCGGGCTGGATACCCTTGAGGTAGAGGATGTAGTCGGCCTGGCGGAGCTCGGAGGTCTCCCTGGGCTTCAGCTCCAGGTCGTGCGGCTCGACGCCGGGCTTGGTCAGGGTCGTGACCGAGACATGGTCACCGCCGATCTGCTCGGCGAGATACTGCATGGGATAGAACGACGCCACCACATCCAGCTTGCCGTCGCCCTTGTCGCCGTTCTTCGCAGCGCTGGAGGAACCGGAGCAGGCCGAGAGGGTGACGAGGGAGAGAGCGGCCACGCCGGCGACGGCGGTGGTGGGTATGAGGCGTCGTACGTTCATGACAGTCATTTTCAACAAACATGGAAACGATTGTCAACAAAGGGTGGGCAGGCTCCCTACCCGGTACCGATTTGATCCGGGGGGTGCGCCCGCCGGTAATCTGAAGCATTCGCTTCAGCCCGTCGTCGTAATGAAGAGAGCACCGTGGCCGCCGACAAGATCGACACGATCGTCAACCTGAGCAAGCGCCGTGGCTTTGTCTACCCGTGCAGCGAGATCTACGGCGGGCAGCGTGCCGCCTGGGACTACGGGCCGCTGGGCACCGAGCTCAAGGAGAACATCAAGCGCCAGTGGTGGCGCTACATGGTCACCTCGCGTGAGGACGTCGTCGGTATCGACTCTTCTGTGATCCTGGCGACCGAGGTCTGGGAGGCCTCCGGCCACGTCGCCACCTTCACCGACCCGCTCACCGAGTGCACCTCCTGCCACAAGCGCTTCCGCGCCGACCACCTCGAGGAGGCGTACGAGGAGAAGCACGGCCACGCCCCCGCGAACGGCCTGGCCGACATCAACTGCCCGAACTGCGGCAACAAGGGCCAGTTCACCGAGCCCAAGCAGTTCTCGGGTCTCCTCTCCACCCACCTCGGCCCCACGCAGGACTCCGGGTCCGTCGCCTACCTGCGCCCCGAGACCGCCCAGGGCATCTTCACCAACTTCGCCCAGGTCCAGCAGACCTCGCGCCGCAAGCCCCCGTTCGGCATCGCCCAGGTCGGCAAATCCTTCCGCAACGAGATCACGCCGGGCAACTTCATCTTCCGCACCCGCGAGTTCGAGCAGATGGAGATGGAGTTCTTCGTCAAGCCCGGCGAGGACGAGAAGTGGCACGAGTACTGGATGGAGCAGCGCTGGAACTGGTACACCGGCCTGGGTCTCCGTGAGGAGAACATGCGCTGGTACGAGCACCCGGCCGAGAAGCTCTCCCACTACTCCAAGCGCACCGCCGACATCGAGTACCGCTTCCAGTTCGGCGGCAGCGAGTGGGGCGAGCTCGAGGGCGTCGCCAACCGCACCGACTACGACCTCAACGCCCACTCCAAGGCCTCCGGCCAGGACCTGTCGTACTTCGACCAGGAAGCCGGCGAGCGCTGGACGCCGTACGTCATCGAGCCCGCCGCCGGCGTCGGCCGCACCATGCTCGCCTTCCTCCTCGACGGCTACAACGAGGACGAGGCCCCCAACGCCAAGGGCGTCATGGAGAAGCGCACCGTGCTTCGCCTCGACCACCGCCTCGCCCCGGTCAAGGTCGCCGTGCTGCCGCTGTCCCGCAACCCGCAGCTCTCCCCGAAGGCCAAGGGCCTCGCGGCCGACCTGCGGCAGAACTGGAACATCGAGTTCGACGACGCCGGCGCCATCGGCCGCCGCTACCGCCGCCAGGACGAGATCGGCACGCCGTACTGCGTCACCGTCGACTTCGACACGCTCGACGACAACGCGGTGACCGTGCGCGAGCGCGACACCATGAAGCAGGAGCGCGTGTCCCTGGACCAGATCCAGGCGTACCTCGCCACCCGCCTCATCGGCTGCTGACGGACATCAGTTCACCGTTACGACAGCAACAAGCCCCCGGTTCCGTACCCGGAACCGGGGGCTTCGTTGCACACTGGGGCCCACTCGTCGACAGGGAGGCTCACGATGCCGTCCACCACCAGCAGCAAAGTCAGCAGATGGGACCAGCACGGGCGGGAACATGTCGTCAGGGTCCAGAAAGCAGGCGTACAGCGGTCGTTGACCTGCGACACCTGCGGCTGGCGCAAAGGCGCGCAGTTCCTGCCCTGGCTCAAGGCAGAGGAACACCTGGCGGAGGCCCACCAGGCCACGGTGGACCCGGCAGCAGGAAACGGCACCCCGTGACGACCCGCGGGCTCAGGCCCGCAGCCCGCGCAGCAACAGCTCGCACACCGCGCGGAATTCGTCGTCGATCGTGGCCCGCCGCCACTCCGGCGCATACACCGGATCATGGAAACGCGCCGTCGCGTGGAACACCGCCTGCGCCGCAGAAATCGGCGCCGGGGCCTCGAACTCCCCGCCGCGCACGCCCTCTTCGATGATCCGTGCGAGCTGGCCGACCAGCACCACCAGATGCTCGTCCACCACGTCACTGGCCTCCGTGATCAGCACACCGTACGTGGCGAACAGCTCGGGATCGTCGCCCGCCTTGTGACGCTTCGCCTCGAAGAGACCCGCGAGCCAGGCACGCAGCTTCTCTTCGGCCGACCGGGCAGGCGCCTCCGTGATCTCCGACAACAGCGCCTCCGTCCGGCCGAGCCAGCGCGCCGTCACTGCCTCGCGCAGCGCCGCCTTCGTACGGAAATGCCGGTAGACGCTCCCGTGGCTCACGCCGAGCACCCGCGCCACGTCGACGACCGTGGCCTTCGCCGGGCCGTACCGACGCAGCACCTCCTCCGTGGCTTCGAGGATGCGATCAGTGGTCAGAGTTTCGCTGGTGGACATGGCATTGACGGTACCCGGCCGGACCGGCGGCAATGCGCTCAGTGCTCGCTGTCGAGGTGCGCCATCTGCGCCTCCGAGTAGCGCGCACCGGCCGCCGCGTCCGCCGGGACCGCACGCTCGATCGCGTCCAGATCGGCGGCGTCGAGCGTGACCGCCAGCGCGCCGAGCGCCTCGGAGAGCCGGTCGCGGCGGCGCGCACCGACGAGCGGCACGATGTCCTCGCCGCGCGCCAGGACCCAGGCGATGGCGATCTGGGCGACCGAGACACCCTTCTGCTCCGCGATCTTGCGCAGCTGCTCGACCAGGTCGAGGTTGTGCTTCAGGTTCTCGCCCTGGAAGCGCGGGCTCATGCCCCGGAAGTCATTGGCGGCGAACTTCCGGTCGCTGGTGAAGTGGCCGCTGATCAGCCCGCGCGACAGCACGCCGTACGCCGTGATGCCGATGCCCAGCTCGCGGGCGGTGGGCAGGATCGCGTCCTCGATGCCGCGCGAGATCAGCGAGTACTCGATCTGGAGGTCGGCGATCGGGGCGACCGAGGCAGCCCGGCGCAAGGTCTCCGCGCCGACCTCGGACATGCCGATGTGCCGGACATGACCCGCCTGGACAAGCTCGGCGATCGCACCGACCGTCTCCTCGACGGGCACATCGGGGTCGACGCGGGCGATCCGGTAGATGTCGATGTGGTCCGTGCCGAGGCGCTGCAGCGAGTACGCCGCGAAGTTCTTCACGGCGGCGGGCCGGCCGTCATAACCGGACCAGCCTCCGTCCGGATCGCGCAGTGCCCCGAACTTCACGCTGGTGAGCGTCCTTTCGCGCGCCGCGGCGGGGGCGGTGCGCAGCGCCTCGTTGATCAGCAGCTCGTTGTGACCCATTCCGTAGAAATCGCCGGTGTCGAGCAGCGTGATCCCGGCATCCAGCGCGGCATGAATCGTCGCGATGGACTCGGCCCGGTCGGCGTCTCCGTACAGCGCGGACATACCCATGGCGCCGAGGCCGAGGGCGGAGACCTCGGGGCCGGTGGTGCCGAGGGTGCGGGTGGGGATGGGCTGCGGGACGTTGAACGTCATGGGGACTCCTGGGGAGGGGTGTGGGGGGATGTCGTATAACGACTATGACATGACGAATGACAGATTTCAATATCTGTCATTCGTCATGTGTCAGCGATGCTCTCCGTGTCTGATCGGTGACGGCAGAGGCAGCGTGGAAATCCGGATGCTCCGGCCCCTTCGGGGCGGTAGCGTCGCCCGCATGTCCTCCTTCTTCCAGATTTACGAGTGAGAGTGCGGCGGACCGCGTTCCGCCCCCACCAGATGACATCCGGATCACTTCTCACCACGATGGGAGAACCCCGTGGCCAAGAGCCGTAACAACCTCCTCGGCGTCGGCGGACAGCGAAAGAAGCTGTCCCGCGCCGACCAGCAAGGAAACGGTCCGACGCGGAACGCCGAGCGCAAGGCGGCCTCGGACCAGAAGCAGGAGTTGCTGCGCAAGATGAAGGAGCGCACCCAGGGAACCCATGGCGAGCAGACCGCCCAGGACGACAGCGGCTCCGCCGCTCCGAGCGCGCAGGGCTGACGCTCACTCGCCACACCGCGGGCCCGGGTCGCATCATGCGGCCCGGGCCCGTCGGCGTTTTCGGAGCCTGCGATCCATGAACGCGTCGCAGCTCGCGCGGTGCCGTCAGCCTTCGGCGGCCTCGGCAGGGACCTGGAACGTCGAGGTGTCGAGTTCGCAGCCGAAGGGATCGGGGATCTCGAGCTTGGCACCGAACGGAACCGTCGTCCGCGACAAGTAGCCCTTCGCGGACGGCTCCCAGAACACCGTCGCAGCCTTCTCCTGCATGTCGATCAGGAGGTACACCGGCACGCCTGACCTGCCGTAGACCGGGACCTTGTCCTGCCAGTCGACGAGCCGTGTCGAGGACGACGTCAGCTCGCAGACGAAGGAGAGGGCCTCGCCGTCGATGTGCTGGGCCTCGGTCTGGAAGGCGGACGCCGCGGCGGCGTAGATGTCGGGACCGTACGCCCGCTCTTCACCGGGGAAGGTGAACAGGAACGGGGCGTGGTCGAGCACATGGTCCTTGCGCGCGTGCGGTTCGAGCTGCGAACGGATGGAGCGCATTATCGGCAGATAGAAGCCCCTGGACCACGGCGACATGACGATGTTTCCCCCGACGATCTCCGCCCGGTAGCCGTCGGGCACCTCCATGGTCAGCAATGTCCGGCAGAGCGCTTCGAAGCGCGGTGAGCCGTCGGCAGCTTCTATGGTCGTCGGTCGCTCAAGCATCGCTGTCATGATGCGCCCTTCCTCGTGCACGGTGCCATACAGCCACGCGTAATGCGTCGAGCACTCAGAGTATCGATGGGGTGTGACAGCAGGCGTCGGTTCGCGGTGATCAGGACGTACGGCTTTCCGCCGGCACCCGCGCCTTCGACGACTCCAGCCGTTCCGCCGTCCGCCGCGCCGTCTCCCGTGCCCACCGTCCGCTGGTCGCGAGGCCGACGAGCAGTACGGACAGCCCGCAGCCCATGATGATCCACCAGGCGGGGCGGCTCGCGTCGACGAAGCCCGCCGCGGGGGCGGCCGCGCTCGTGCCCGCTGCCAGGACCGAGCCGATGACCGCGACGCCGAGGGTGGCGCCGGTCTGGCGGCTGGTGGAGGCGATGGCGGCGGCGACGCCCGCCTGGGAGCGGGGCATGCCGGAGACGGCGGTGTTGGTGATGGGGGCGTTGACCATGCCGAAGCCGAGGCCGAAGAGGACGTATCCCGTGAAGAGGGGACGGGTGGACGTCTCGGCCTCGAAGGCGGCGAAGAGCAGGCCGCTGGCGGCCATCGAGACCCCCGCGACGATCAGCGGGAGTCGCGGGCCGCGGCCGCCGACGAGACGGCCCGACAGCGGGGCGCACACGAAGGTGAGCGCGGCCATGGGCAGCATGTAGAGGCCGGCCTGGAGCGCGGACAGTCCGCGTACCTCCTGCAGATAGAGGGTGTTGAGGAAGAGGAAGCCGCTGAGCGCGGCGAATGCGCTGATCGCTATGACGGTCGCGCCGCTGAAGGGTGCGGAGCGGAAGAAGCGCAGGTCGATGAGGGGTTCGTGGCGCCGGGGCTCGTAGGCGAGCAGTCCGGCGAGGGCGAGTACGGCGATCGCGGCGAAGGGGAGCACGGCGCCGAGGCCCTTGTCGGGCGCCTCGATGATCGCGTACGTGACCGAGCCGAGGAGGGCGATGACGAGGAGCTGGCCGACCGGGTCGGGGCGGCGTGGCTTCGGGGCGCGGGACTCGGGGACGTAGCGCCAGGTGAGGAGCAGGGCCGTGAGGCCCACCGGGACGTTGATCCAGAAGATGGAGCGCCAGCCGACGGTCTCGGTGAGGAGGCCGCCGATGAGCGGGCCCGCGGCCATCGATATCCCGACGACGCCGCCCCAGGCGCCGATGGCGCGGGCGCGTTCGCGCGGGGCGGTGAAGGTGTTGGTGATGATCGACATGGCGACGGGGTTGAGCATCGAGCCGCCCACCGCCTGGATCATGCGGAACGCCACGAGCGATTCGAGGTTCGGCGCGAGCGAGCAGAGGACCGAGCCGAGGGTGAAGAGGACGAGCCCGGTCTTGAAGACCTTGCGGCGGCCGATCCGGTCGGCGGTCGAGCCGGCGAGCATGAGCAGTGAGGCGAGGACGAGTGTGTACGCGTCGATCGTCCACTGCATTCCGGCGACCGTGGCGCCCAGCTCCCGGCGCATGGAGGGCAGCGCGACGTTGAGGACCGTGTTGTCCAGGCTGACGATCAGCAGGCTCATGCAGCAGATGGCCAGGATCAGCAGCCGTCGCCGGCGGCTCAGCTCGGGCACAGGCTCGGACATGTATGCATAGTACGCCTAACTAATGAACCAGGGAATGCGCGACAATGGGCGAATGACCACGCTCGCCCAGCCCTCGACGCTGTCCATCGGCCCGCACGCCGTACAGCCCCCTGTGGTACTCGCGCCCATGGCCGGCATCACGAACGCCCCGTTCCGCACCCTCTGCCGCGAATTCGCCGAAGGCGTGCGGGGGTTCGGGGGTCGCCCCCCGATGGGCACAGTCTCGGGCGGCAAGGGACTGTTCGTCAGCGAGATGATCACGACGCGGGCGCTGGTCGAGCGCAACGAGAAGACGATGCAGCTCATCCACTTCGACGAGACCGAGACGCCGCGCTCGATCCAGCTGTACGGAGTGGACCCGGTCACCGTCGGCAAGGCGGTGCGGATGATCGTGGACGAGGATCTGGCCGACCACATCGACCTGAACTTCGGCTGTCCGGTCCCGAAGGTGACGCGCAAGGGCGGCGGCTCGGCGCTCCCGTACAAGCGGCATCTGCTGCGGGCCATCCTCAACGAGGCCGTCGGCAACGCCGGGGACCTCCCCGTCACGATGAAGATGCGCAAGGGCATCGACGACGACCACATCACCTACCTCGACGCGGGTCGGATCGCGGTCGAGGAGGGTGTCACCGCGATCGCGCTCCACGGGCGCACGGCGGCGCAGCACTACGGCGGCACGGCGGACTGGGACGCGATCGCCCGCCTCAAGGATCACGTCCCCGAGATCCCGGTGCTCGGCAACGGCGACATCTGGTCGGCGGACGACGCGCTGCGGATGATGCGGGAGACCGGCTGCGACGGCGTGGTCGTGGGGCGCGGCTGCCTGGGGCGGCCGTGGCTGTTCGGCGATCTGGTCGCCGCTTTCGAGGGTAGGAACACCTATGCGCGCCCGTCGTTGCGCGAGGTCGCGGACGTCATGGTGCGCCATGCCCAGTTGCTGGGCGAGTGGATCGGTGACGAGTCCCGTGGAGTGATCGACTTCCGTAAGCATGTGGCCTGGTATCTCAAGGGCTTCGCGGTCGGCTCCGAAATGCGGAAGAAGCTCGCGGTGACGTCGTCGCTGGACGAGCTGCGCGCTCAGCTGAGCGAGCTGGACCTGGACCAGCCGTGGCCGGTGGGCGCGGACGGGCCGCGTGGGCGTACGTCCGGGAACAACCGGGTCGTCCTCCCGGACGGCTGGCTGAAGGACCCCTACGACTGTGCGGGTGTGAGCGAGGATGCGGAATTGGACACCTCGGGGGGCTGATCAGGGCTTGGATCCGGGCTGGTGGCAGGCCGCTTGCCGGGCCTCGGCCCGGGCACCGGACCGGGCTCCGGACCCGTGTCCGTTTTCGGGCGCGGACGGGTCCGGATGCTGGTATCACGCCGTCCGGAGCGGCGTGATTCTCGCCACCCTTGATAAGGGTTGCGCTCAGATGAGCGAAAGTTGGGTGGGTCCACCTTTAGAAGGGGTGGCACTGAGTGCCACCCTTTCTGTGTTCAAGAGTTGAACTCAGATGCCCGGAAGAGCGCTCATTCGAGCGCGCATTGCCCGCTTTGGGTCAAGCGCTCTTCGAGGCATGAAGAAGTCGAGTGGTGACTTTTTACGCTTCAGTAACCTGCGATCTGCTGGCGGACGGGTGGTTACGGCCGAATGACGGACAAGTAGACGTACCCAGGCGCCTTCGATCTGGGTATGTTCCTCGCCGTCAGGGCAGCCACCGAGTCCTCGAGGAGTCGAGACCCGTGTCGGAAAACAAAGATCAGAAGTTCGTCTACGACTTCACCGAGGGCAACAAGGACCTCAAGGACCTCCTCGGTGGCAAGGGCGCGAACCTCGCCGAGATGACCAACCTCGGGCTGCCCGTTCCCCCGGGCTTCACCATCACCACCGAGGCGTGCAAGGTCTACCTCGAGAGCGGCGAGGAGCCCGCGGCACTGCGTGACGAGGTGAGTGCGCACCTCGACGCGCTGGAGCAGCGGATGGAGAAGAAGCTCGGCCAGGCCGACAACCCGCTCCTCGTATCCGTACGCTCCGGAGCCAAGTTCTCGATGCCGGGCATGATGGACACCGTCCTCAACATCGGCCTCTCCGACAAGTCCGTCGAGGGCCTGGCCAAGCAGGCCGGCGACGAGCGCTTCGCGTGGGACTCGTACCGCCGGCTCATCCAGATGTTCGGCAAGACCGTCCTCGGCGTCGACGGCGAGCTCTTCGAGGAGGCCCTGGAGGCGGCCAAGGAGGCCAAGAAGGTCACCGTCGACACCGACCTCGACGCCGCCGACCTGAAGAAGCTGGTCAAGCAGTTCAAGAAGATCGTCAAGGATCAGACCGCCCGCGACTTCCCGCAGGACCCGCGCGAGCAGATGGACCTCGCCATCAAGGCGGTCTTCGACTCCTGGAACACCGACCGCGCGAAGCTGTACCGCCGCCAGGAGCGCATCCCCGGCGACCTGGGCACGGCCGTCAACGTCTGCTCCATGGTGTTCGGCAACCTCGGCCCCGACTCGGGCACCGGTGTCGCCTTCACCCGCGACCCCGCCTCCGGCCACCAGGGCGTCTACGGCGACTACCTGCAGAACGCGCAGGGCGAGGACGTCGTCGCCGGTATCCGCAATACCGTGCCGCTCGCCGAGCTGGAGACGATCGACAAGAAGTCGTACGACCAGCTGATGCAGATCATGGAGACGCTCGAGACGCACTACAAGGACCTGTGCGACATCGAGTTCACCATCGAGCGCGGCCAGCTGTGGATGCTGCAGACCCGGGTCGGCAAGCGCACCGCCGGTGCCGCCTTCCGGATCGCGACCCAGCTCGTCGACCAGGGCCTCATCGACGAGGCCGAGGCGCTGCAGCGCGTCACCGGCGCCCAGCTCGCCCAGCTGATGTTCCCCCGCTTCGACGAGTCGGCGAAGGTCGAGAAGCTCGGCCGCGGTATCGCCGCCTCCCCGGGCGCGGCGGTCGGCAAGGCCGTCTTCGACTCGTACACGGCCGTCAAGTGGTCCCGCTCCGGCGAGAAGGTCATCCTGATCCGCCGTGAGACCAACCCGGACGACCTCGACGGCATGATCGCGGCCGAGGGCATCCTCACCTCGCGCGGCGGCAAGACCTCGCACGCGGCCGTCGTCGCCCGTGGCATGGGCAAGACCTGTGTCTGCGGCGCCGAGGAGCTGGAGGTCGACACCAAGCGCCGCCGGATGACCGTGAACGGCACGGTGGTCGAGGAGGGCGACGTCGTCTCCATCGACGGTTCCACCGGCAAGGTGTACCTCGGTGAGGTCCCGGTCGTGCCGTCCCCGGTCGTCGAGTACTTCGAGGGCCGTATGCACGCGGGCGCCGACGACGCCGACGAGCTCGTCGCCGCCGTGCACCGGATCATGGCGTACGCGGACCGGGTGCGCCGCCTGCGCGTACGGGCCAACGCGGACAACGCCGAGGACGCGCTGCGGGCACGGCGCTTCGGTGCGCAGGGCATCGGCCTGTGCCGCACCGAGCACATGTTCCTCGGTGAGCGCCGCGAGATGGTCGAGAAGCTGATCCTCGCCGACACCGACGACGAGCGCGAGGACGCGCTGAAGGCGCTGCTGCCGCTGCAGAAGAAGGACTTCATCGAGCTCTTCGAGGCGATGGACGGGCTGCCGGTGACGGTGCGGCTGCTCGACCCGCCGCTGCACGAGTTCCTGCCGGACATCACCGAGCTGTCGGTGCGCGTCGCCCTCGCCGAGGCCCGCAAGGACTCCAACGAGAACGACCTGCGCCTGCTCCAGGCCGTGCACCGGTTGCACGAGCAGAACCCGATGCTGGGTCTGCGCGGTGTCCGCCTCGGCCTGGTCATTCCCGGCCTGTTCACCATGCAGGTACGGGCGATCGCCGAGGCCGCGGCCGAGCGCAAGAACGCCAAGGGCGACCCGCGCGCCGAGATCATGATCCCCCTCGTCGGTACCGTCCAGGAGCTGGAGATCGTCCGCGAGGAGGCCGAGCAGGTCATCGCCGAGGTCGAGGCGAAGACCGGCATCGAGCTCAAGCTCGCGCTCGGCACGATGATCGAGCTGCCGCGCGCCGCGCTGACCGCCGGTCAGATCGCCGAGGCCGCCGAGTTCTTCTCCTTCGGCACGAACGACCTCACCCAGACCGTGTGGGGCTTCAGCCGGGACGACGTGGAGGCCAGCTTCTTCACGGCCTACCTGGAGAAGGGCATCTTCGGCGTCAGCCCGTTCGAGACCATCGACAAGGACGGCGTCGGCTCGCTCGTCCGGAACGCCGTCGAGGCAGGCCGGGCCACCCGCCCGGACCTGAAGCTCGGTGTGTGCGGTGAGCACGGCGGCGACCCCGAGTCGGTGCACTTCTTCCACGAGGTGGGCCTGGACTACGTGTCCTGCTCGCCGTTCCGGATCCCGGTGGCGCGACTGGAGGCCGGCCGCGCGTCGGCGCAGTCCTCCGGGAGCGACAGCCGCTGACCCACCGGCCGGCGCCGAGCGGCGCCGGCCCCTGACCCCGGGGCCGTCGGTGGTCCCCGACCCTCACCGACCGGCCGGCGGCCCCGGCGCACCAAGAGACGAGCGGGACGAACACCTTGTGCGGAGGTGTCCGTCCCGCTCGTTTCCTATTCGCACAACACCTGCCTTTTCCACACAGCCGCGCACAGCCGCACACAGCCCCGCACAGCAGCGGTGGCGCTGTCGTGCCGCCGTTGTACGCCGTTGTACCGCCGTTGTGCCGCTGTTGAACGACGGACCAGTAGCGGGCATTAAGCAAAGGTGGATTTCCGCCATTCGTTGAGCAAAGAACAGGCGGGGCGCGGACGGCGGATCCCCACCCGCCGGCCGCGCCCCATTACCGATGCCGGACACGGAGCCGCAACCTCCGCCGACCGCCGCCGGGCGTGGAAAGCCCCCCACGGTCTTTACCTCGCCCCTCGGTACCCGAAGGTTTCGTGCCCGACGTCGTACAGCTTTTCGGTTCGCTGCGGTCCTCCGCACTGCGTTTCAACTGTGGCTGAAACTCCGTGGTGACGGCCTGTGATTGCGTGCATACTCAGGGACCGGGACGATTGCGGATGCAACAGTGGGGGTTCCGTGCTGCGTATCCATTTCACCGGCGAGGACCTTGCGAGGGTACGGATGGCGGCCAGGCCGGACGTTTTGTGGGAGACCATTCTCAGTTTTCACCGTTTACGGGACCGGCGCGGTGCCACGGTCTACGGGGAATGGCGCACGGAAACCCGGGCCCGGTTGAACGGTGAAACACGTCTGCTGGCCGCGCTCGTGCCGCCGCGCGGCTATTTCCCGGACTTTCTGACCCCGCCCGAGGGGCTCGACGGCCTCGACGAGGGCCTCGAAGCGGTGCGCGCGACGCCGGTGCGGCGGCTGCGCGCCGAGCTCGCGCTGCTCGCCGCCGACCGCCCGCACCCCGGGATGCCGGGCCGGCTCGCCGGGCTCGACGAGGGTGTGGCCGAGCCGATGGCCCGGCTCATCGGTGCCCTGCGCAGCTACCACCGGGCCGCCGTGGAGCCGTACTGGGCGCAGATCCAGGCCGCGGTGGAGGCCGACCGGGCCGCCCGCGGCCGGGCGCTGCTCGACGGCGGGGCGGACGAACTGCTCGACTCGCTGCCACCGATGCTGCGCTGGCGTGCGCCGGTCCTGGAGGCGGACTACCCGGTCGACCGGGACATCCGTCTGGAGGGCCGCGGGCTGCTGCTGCAGCCGTCGTACTTCTGCCGCGGCACGCCGGTCGTGCGGCGGGACCCGGCGCTGCCGCCCGTGCTGGTCTATCCCGTCACGCACACGGGCGCCCCGCCGGCCGCCGACGCCGAGCGCGACCAGGTCTCGCTCGGACGGCTCGTCGGCCACACCCGCTCGGCCGTCCTGCGGTCGATCGGCAACGGCTGTACGACGAGCGAACTCGCCCGCAGGGCCGGGGTGTCGCTGGCCTCCGCCAGCCAGCACGCCTGCGTCCTGCGGGAGGCCGGACTGGTGGTCACCCTGCGGAACGGCAACGCCGTGCTGCACACGATGACCCCGCTGGGCACCGCCCTGCTCAGGGGCGGCGCCCAGCGGGATCCGGTGGTCCAGCGGGACCCGGTGGTGGTGCGGTCCGGTGGCGCCTACGCGCGGAACGGCCCCGTCACCTCGTAGGTGATACCGCCCGACGAACTGCCGCTCGTGCCGCGCTGGCTGGAGAAGTAGAGCCGCTGCCCGTTCGGGGAGAAGGCCGGTCCGGTGATCTCGGAGCCGGACTGGCCGTTGATCCGCAGGAACGGCGCGACGACGTCGTCCGGCGTGATGATGCAGATCTCCATGTTCCCGCCGTCCTCGGCGACATACAGGTCGCCGGAGGACGCGCCGGTGATGTTGTCGACACCGGTGAGCGGGGCGCCGCCGCCGACGACCAGCGAGTCGTCGTAGGCCAGCTCGTACGTGCTGTTCGCCAGGTTGATCTGCCAGACCCGGTTGTCGCCCTTGGTGGTGAACCAGACGGTGTTGTTGGCGTAGTGGCAGCCCTCGCCGCCGTTGAACCGCTTCGCGCCCGAGACCTGGTCGCGGGTCACGGTCGGCGAGCCGTCCGGGTCGGGCACGGTCCCCCAGGTGAAGCTGCCGGAGGTGCCGGTGCCGGCCTTGAGCACCTGGAGCGTGCCGGAGGAGAGATTGCCCCAGGTGGTGGGGATGAACCGGTAGAAGCAACCGTTGGACTCGTCCTCGGTCAGGTAGATCACCTGGCGGACCGGGTCGGCGGCCGCCGCCTCGTGCTTGAACTTGCCCATGGCGTCGCGGCGCGTGGCGGTGCCGCCCCACGGGTTGGTCTCGTAGACGTAGCCGAGGCTGACCTCCTCGCACGACAGCCAGGTGTTCCACGGGGTGGCGCCGCCGGCACAGTTCTGCCGGGTGTTGGACAGGATGCGGTAGGCACTGGTGACGGTGCCGGAGGAGTTGAACTTCACGGCACTGGCGCCGCCGCCGGGGTTGATCTCCGAGTTGGACACGTAGATCCAGCCGGAGCCGTCGGCGAAGCACGCGCCGCCGTCAGGGGCGTTGTGCCAGGTGTAGGAGGTGCCGGACACCGTCTGCCCGGACCGGGCGATCACCCGGCTGGTGAAACCGCTGGGCAGCATGATGCCGTTCGCATCCGCCGTCCCGAGCGGCCCGTAGGGGCTCGGGCCCGGCTGCGCCGGGGCCGCGTAGGCCGCCCCTTGCATCAGCGTTCCGCCGAAGGCGGCGGCCGTACCGCCGATGACCGCACCGCGTAGGAAGCTGCGTCGTTCCACTGTCACTCCAGGGGTGTCGTGACCGTCCCGCTCACCGGCCGGCGAACGGGTCGCGCGCCAACGGACCCTAGGAGTACGGAGTTGACATGGCATCAACGAGCGATGAAGCGGAAACGTCCGGTGGGCCAGGGGTGCGGACCGGGCCGACGGCGGTGGCGTCGGGGCGTTGTCGGTGTCGGGGCGTTGTCAGTGGGGGGAGCTAGCTTTGCCGCATGTCGATCACCACGTCGGTTTCCGCGCAGTTGCTCGCCTCCGTGTCCTTGCCGGGCGCAGGTGCGCTCGTCAACGGCTTCGCCCTGGAGAGCCGCGCGGGCGGCGCGTGCAGGGCGCTGCTCAGGGCCGGGGGTTCGCTCGTGGTCCACGACCTGGACCGGCTGTGGGCGGGGGAGACGGCGCCGCTGGCCACGTTCCCGCTCCCCTGGCCGGGCTGGGACCTCGGAGTGCACTCGGTGAGCCCGGACGGTGCGTTCGCGGTGCTCTCGGGGCAGCGCTCGGTGCGGGCGGTGGGGGGCGGGCGGCGAGACCCTGTGGACGTACGTGCACGGCTGCTGGGACCAGGAGATGGGGCACCCGCACACCGGCGACGAGACGGAGCTCTGCCGGGGCATCGAGTCCGGGTCCTGCCGGGTCTCGGACGACGGCCGTCTGGTGTGGGCGCATGTGCCGGGTGTCGACGACGACAACTACGAGGAGCGGTGGGTCGTGCTGGACGCCATGGACGGCACGGAGCTGGCCTGCCTGGTCCTGGACAGCGTGACCTCCGGCTCGAACCACCTCTCCCACCCCGACGGGGTGCACATGGGGCTCGGCATCGGCATGGGCCAGGACGGCATCCTGCTGTACTGGGGCCGGTGGGACGGCACGTCCCTGACCACCTGGGACCTCAACGAGACCGAGGACCGCATCCTCCTCGACGTCCACCCCGGACACGGCGGCTTCCTGACGATGGAGCACTACGGTGACGACATCAGGCTGCACACGCTGGAGGGTGAGGTGCTGGCGACGGGCCACGCGGACGTCCTGCCCGTCGTCGGCCTGGAGGACGGCGAGGAGCCGGACGAGGACGAGGACCGTCCGTCGTGGGACTACACCTGCGGATTCGTGGACGCGGACACCGTCATCGCGACCACGACGGAGTACGACGAGGACCCCGACCTCGCGCACCACTGGCTGCTCGACGCGCACACCCTGGGGATACGCGGGCGCATCGCATACCCGGAGCCCGTCGACAGCCCCGCACAGCCGCTCGGGGACGGGACGTGGCTGACGTACGACGACAAGCGCCACATGCTGTCGCGCTGGGGCATACACCGATGAGTCCCGAGCGGCTCATCGGTCTACCCACACGACCAGTGCGCCACGACGAGAGAAGAGAACCGAGATGGCTCAGATGATCTTTGTGAACCTGCCGGTGAAGGACCTCGAGAAGTCGAAGACCTTCTGGAGCAGGCTCGGCTACTCCTTCAACCCGCAGTTCACCGACGAGACCGCCGCCTGTCTGGTGTTCAGCGACACGGTTTTCGCCATGCTCCACACCGAGCCCCACTTCAAGGAGTTCACCAAGAAGGACATCGCCGACGCCTCCGCCACCACCGAGGTGATCCTCGCGCTGAGCGCCGAGAGCCGGGAGAAGGTCGACGAGCTGGCCGACGTGGCCCTCGAGGCCGGCGGGTCGCCGGCCAACGAGCCCCAGGACCACGGCTTCATGTACCTCCGCTCCTTCCAGGACCCGGACCACCACATCTGGGAGGTCATGTGGATGGACCCGAAGGCCGTCGAGGGACAGGGCCAGTAGGACCGTCAGCCCTTGAGCGCGTCGTACGTGACACCGGTGAGCTGCTCGGACGCCACCCAGAGCCGCTCACCGGCCGCGTCGTTCAGCGTCCACTTGGCCCGCCAGGACGGGGCGGGTGCGCCCCGCCAGCCCTGGAAGCGCGGCCCGGTGAATGAGTCGGGCCGGACGCCGGGCTCCGTGGCCGCGTACAGCGTGGGGAGCGCGCCCGTCTCGGCGGGCTGGGCGAAGATCCGGTTGCCGAGCTCGGCGAGCCGCTCGGCCGCCCGGCGGCCCTCCATCCTCGCGCCCGCGGTCTGGAGGTTCGTCGCCGCGTAGCCAGGGTGCGCGGCAGCGGCGACGACGTCCGAGCCCGCGGCCTTCAGCCGCCGCGCCAGCTCGTGCACGAACAGCAGGTTCGCCGACTTGGAGCGCCCGTACGCCACCCAACGGCGGTAGCGGCGCTCGCTGTTGAGGTCCCCCATGTCGATGTTGGCCAGCGCGTGCATCCCGCTGGACACGGTCACGACGCGGGCGCCCGGCGTGTTCAGCAGCTTGGGCAGCAGAAGCCCGGTGAGGGCGAAGTGCCCCAGGTGGTTGACCCCGAACTGGGTCTCGAAGCCGTCGGCGGTGGTGCCGTACGGCAGCGCCATCACACCCGCGTTGTTGACGAGGAGGTCCAGGGTGTCCTGCTCGTACGACTCGGCGAACCGCCGTACGGAGGCGAGGTCGGCCAGGTCCAGCGGCCGGAACTCCACGTCCGCGCCCGGGGCCTGCCGCTGGATGAGCGCCTCGGCCTCCTTGCCGCGGGCCTCGCTGCGGCACGCGAGGATCACGCGCGCGCCGCGGCGGGCCAGTTCGCGGGCCGTGACGAGTCCGATGCCGCTGTTGGCCCCGGTGACCACGGCGGTGCGTCCGCTCTGGTCGGGGATGTCGCGCGTCGTCCAGCCGGTCGTCTTCGAGGTGGTCGTCGGCATGCGGTGCTCCTCCGGTACTCGTCCGTACTCATCCGGTACTCATCGGTGGACCTGTTCATGCCAGCCTACGCCTGACCGTACGCATGCGTATGGTCGAGTCCCGGGCGGGGCGATCACCGGGTCCGTGCCGCGCGCTGATATGTCCCCGGCGTCACGCCGTAGCACCGCACGAACCACCGATGGAAGTGCGGCTGGTCCGCGAATCCCGCCTCGACCGCCGCCTCCGCCGCCGTCACCCCGCCCGCCAGCAGCTCCCGGCCCCGCCGCAGCCGGAGCAGCCGCTGGTAGTCGCTCGGCGTCATGCCGTACTCGGCACGGAACGCGCGGTACAGCGCGAACCGGCTCAGCCCCGCCGCGTCCGCCAGCTCCTGCGCCGGGACCTGGTCCCCGCACCGCTCCCGCAGCAGGTCGCGGGCCCGGCGCGCGGCGCGTGCGCGGGCGCCACCCGGAGCCTCGGGGGCGACCCGGACCGGCCCGGAGGCGCCGCGCCGCACCATCGCCGTCACCGCGGCCGTCAGCCGTTCGTCCCGTACGAGCGGATCCGCCCCGCCGGCCAGCGCGGTGTGCAGCCGCAGCAGCGTGCCCCGCAGCCTCGGATCGTGCAGCACCGGCGCCGTGAACAGGGGCATCGACCCCCGCCCGCCGGTCGCGTCCGACAGCACCTCGCGCACCAGCTCCGGCCCGATGTGCACCATCCGGTACTGGTAGCCGAGGTCGGCCGCGGCCCGCCCGTCGTGCGGGTCGTCCGGGTTGAACGCCATCAGCAGCCCGGCGGCACTCGTGTGCGCGCCGCCGCGGCAGCTGAACCGCTGGGCGCCCGCCTCGGTGAAGCCGAAGGAGTACGCATCGTGGCTGTGCCGCGCGTACACGTGCGTGGAGAAGTGCGCGTGCATGGCTTCCAGCGGGCGGTCCGGGTCCCGCCAGTAGCGAGCCCAGTCGTCATGCGCTCGATTCGTCACGAGTCCAGTGTCCGACGAGCGGCGCGCGCTGCTTCCCGGCGAGGTCGGTGGCCCGGACCTAGGATCGGTGGGAGCGGGGGCGAGGGAGGCTGCCATGGCGAGTGCGAACCCGACGGACCTGCCGCAGGGCGATGTACGACTGCTTCACAGCGATATGGCCCGGCACCTGCTCGCCTCCACCGAGCTGGCCCGCTTCGCCTACGTGGCGCGGGACGGGACGCCTCGCGTCATGCCGATGATGTTCCACTGGACGGGCGAGGAGCTCGTCTTCGCGTCCTTCGCCGGCGCCCACAAGATCGTCTCCCTCCGGGCCCGCCCCGCCGTCGCCGTCACCATCGACACCCCCGGACCGCCGCCCGAGGTCCTGCTCCTGCGCGGGCCGGTGGAAGTCACCGAGGTGGACGGGATCGTGCCGGAGTACGCGCTGGCGCACCGCCGCTACTACGGCCCCGAGCAGGGCGCGCGGAACGTCGCCGAGGTCGACGTTCCGGGCGTACGCATGGCGCGCATCGCGCTGCGGCCCACCTGGGTGGGAGTCCTCGACTTCGTCCGGCGCCTTCCTGACGCGGCCCCCGAGCGATGACCGGCGGTGACCATGTCGGCCTTCGTGCTGATCCCCGGTGCCGACGGCCGGGCCTGGTACTGGCACCGGGTCGTCCCCGAGCTCCGGGCCCGGGGCCATGAGGCGGTCGCCGTCGACCTCCCGGCGGAGGATTCTGCGGGACTGGCCGAGCACGCGGACGCCGTGGTCCGGGCGATCGGCGGGCGTACGGCCGGGACGGACGCAGGGACGGTGATCGTCCTGGTGGCCCAGTCCCTGGCCGGCTTCACCGCGCCGCTCGTCTGTGAGCGCGTGCCGGTGGACCAGCTGGTGCTGCTCAACGCCATGGTCCCTGCGCCCGGCGAGTCGGCGGGGGAGTGGTGGACCGCCACCGGCCACGACAAGGCCAGGGCCGACCTCCTGAACCGCATGGGCCGCGGCGCGGACGCCGGCTTCGACGTACGGACGGACTTCTTCCACGACGTGCCGCCCGAGATCACCGAAGAGGCCCTCTCCGCCGGCGAAGCCGGGCCGCCCGCCGCCCTGTTCACCCAGCCCTGGCCCCTGAAGCGGTGGCCCGACGTCCCCACCCGCTTCCTGCAGGGTCGCGACGACCGGTTCTTCCCGGTCGGCTTCCAGCGCCGTGTCGTCCGCGAACGCCTCGGCATCGACATCGAGGAGATCCCCGGCGGCCACCTCGTCGCCCTCAGCCGGCCGGTGGAACTCGTCCGCGCCCTGCTGGGTCAGTAGTAGCCCTTCTCGCCGTCGAGCAGCTCCCGGATCGCGTCCATGTGCCCCGCGTGCCGGGCGGTCTCCTCGACCATGTGGAGGAGCATCCAGCGCAGCGACGCGGCAGCGGAGTCGAAGTCCGGGTGCTTGCCCACCTCGTCCAGGGGGTGGGACGCGATGATCTCGTCCGACACCGCGCACTGACGCGTGTACTCCTCAAGGAGCTGCGCGAGCGGAACGTCCTCGACCATCATGTCGGCGTCCTCGGGACCGTCACCCCGCCACTCGGCGAACTGCGGCCCGTCGGCGGGCCGGCCGAGGAACAGCACCTCGAACCAGGTCTGCTCGGTCCAGCGCAGATGGGAGACGATGCCCGCCATCGTCATCAGCGGCGAGTCCGGAAGCACCGACCGGTGCGCGTCCGCCTCGGAGAGGCCTTCGCTCTTCCAGTGGACGATCGCGCGCTGCATGTCGAGCCAGCCCAGAAGCTGCGTCCGCTCGTCGGCCGTGAAAGGAGGGCGTATGCGGGGAGGCGTCATGGGCGCCGACCGTAGCGGAGCCCGGCGCGCGGACGCATGGCATTTACGCGGCCACCCGTTCCGTACACCGGATCGGATACGCCCGCACCGACACCTCGTCGTCGTCCAGACACCGGCCCGTCTCCAGGTCGAAGCGCTGCTTCAGCAGCGGCGACGCGACGAAGGGCCGGCCAGAGACGGAGCCCAGCAGGCCTCGGGAGAGCACCTGGGCGCCGGTGAACGGGTCGCGGTTGTCGATCGCGTACGGGCGGCCCGAGCGGTCCAGGAAGACGGCGGCCTGGCGGCCGTCGGGGAGCAGTGCCGCGAGGCCCCGGCCCGGGGTGAGCCGGGAGGGCTCGCAGACCGGGAACCAGGTTCCCTCCAGATCGAGTTGGAGTGTCATCGCGTCAGGGTCCCTTCGAGGGTTTCCAGGGTGGTCAGAACGGTCAGGTCCGGCTTGATCTGGTCCCGCTCGGGGACGAACTTCACGCTCGGGTCCGGCGCGTCCGGCGCGTTCACGAACGACACGAAGCGGCGCAGCCGGTCCGGGTCGTCGAGCGTCTCGGCCCACTCGTCGCGGTAGCCGGCCACGTGCTCGGCCATGAGCGCCTCCAGCTCGCCGCACAGTCCGAGCGAGTCGTGCACGACGACGTCCCGGAGGTGGTCGAGCCCGCCTTCCAGGCGCTCCAGCCACACCGAGGTGCGCTCCAGCCGGTCCGCCGTGCGGATGTAGAACATCAGGAAGCGGTCGATGAGACGGACGAGTTCGGCGTCCGACAGGTCCTGGGCGAGCAGATCCGCGTGGCGCGGCGTGGCGCCGCCGTTGCCGCCGACGTACAGGTTCCAGCCGCTCGCGGTGGCGATCACGCCGAAGTCCTTCGACTGCGCCTCCGCGCACTCGCGGGCGCAGCCGGAGACCGCCGACTTCAGCTTGTGCGGGGCGCGCAGGCCCCGGTAGCGCAGCTCCAGGTCGATGGCCATCCGGACGCTGTCCTGGACGCCGTAGCGGCACCAGGTCTGCCCCACGCACGACTTGACCGTCCGCAGCGCCTTCCCGTATGCGTGCCCCGACTCGAAGCCCGCGTCGACGAGACGCGTCCAGATCGCCGGGAGCTGCTCCACGCGGGCGCCGAACATGTCGATCCGCTGGCCGCCCGTGATCTTCGTGTAGAGGCCGAAGTCCCGTGCCACCTCCCCGATCACGATCAGCTTGTCGGGCGTGATCTCACCGCCGGGGATGCGCGGCACGATCGAGTACGAGCCGTTGCGCTGCAGGTTCGCCAGGAAGTGGTCGTTGGTGTCCTGCAGGGCGGCCTGCTCGCCGTCGAGGATGTAGCCGTTGCCCAGGCTGGCGAGGATCGAGCCGACGGCCGGCTTGCAGGTCTCGCAGCCGTCGCCGCCGCGCGCCTCCTCACGGCCGTGGGAGTCGAGCAGTTCCGCGTACGAGGTGAGACGCAGCGTGCGGACGATCTCGTACAGCTCGCTGCGGGTGTACGGGAAGCAGCCGCACAGACCCTTGTCCGTGGACTGCGGCAGCAGCTGGCCGATGACCTTGACGCAACTGCCGCAGCCCGTACCGGCCTTGGTGCACTTCTTCACCTCGGGGAGCGAGGTGTGCTCGCAGATCGCACCCTTGGTGACGTTGTGGCAGGAGCAGATGACGGCGTCGTCGGGGAGGGCGGACGGGCCTAGCGCGACGGGCGCGCCGGCGCCGGCGGGCAGCACGAGCTGCTCGGGCGGGACCGGCGGGACGGAGCCGGTGAGCGGGCGGAGCATCCCGTACGCGTCGGCGTCGCCGACCAGGACACCGCCGAGCAGGGCCCCCTCCGGGCTGACGACCAGCTTCTTGTAGACGCCGGCGCGGGAGTCGGAGTAGACGACGTCCAGGCAGCCTTCGGCCGTGCCGTGCGCGTCGCCGAACGACGCCACGTCCACACCGAGCAGCTTCAGCTTCGTCGACATGTCGGCACCGGTGAAGGAGCTTTCGGCGGTCTCGTCGGCGAGGAGGTCCGCGACGGTCTTCGCCATCTCGTAGCCGGGCGCGACCAGCCCGTACACCCGGCCGTCCGCCGCGAGCGCGCACTCGCCGATCGCGTACACGTCCGGGTCGGACGTACGGCACTGCTCGTCGACGACGATCCCGCCGCGCTCGCCGACCGCCAGGCCCATGTCGCGGGCGAGCTGATCGCGCGGGCGCACACCGGCCGAGAAGACGACGAGGTCGGCGGAGAGCGTCGAGCCGTCGGAGAGCTTCATGCCGGTGACGGCGGAGTCGGTGGTGACGATCTCCTGGGTACCGACGCCCGTGTGCACGGTCAGCCCCATGCCCTCGATGGTGCGCAGCAGTGCCGCGCCGCCGCCGTCGTCGACCTGCACCGGCATCAGCCGGGGCGCGAACTCCACGATGTGCGTGTCCAGCCCGATGCCCCTGAGCGCGCCCGCCGCCTCAAGACCGAGCAGCCCGCCGCCCACGACGACACCGGTGCGGGAGGTCTTCGCGTACTCCTCGATCGCGAGCAGATCCTCGATGGTCCGGTACACGAAGCAGCCCTCGGCGTCCCGGCCGGGCACGGGCGGTACGAACGGGTACGAGCCGGTGGCGAGCACGAGCGTGTCGTACGTGTACGTCCGTCCGGCGCGCGACGTGACCGTGCGGGCGGCGCGGTCGACGCGCTCGGCCGGGTCGTCGAGATGGAGCTCGATGCCGTGCCGGTCCATGAAGCCGTCCTCGACGAGGGAGAGCTCGTCCGGGGTGCGGCCCGAGAAGTACGAGGTGAGCTGGACCCGGTCGTACGCCGGGCGCGGCTCCTCGCACAGCACGACGATCCGTGCGCGCTGCGTGACCCCCTGCTCGGCGAGGGCCTCCAGGAAGCGCTGGCCGACCATCCCATGGCCGACGAGCACGATCGTGGGGGTGGTCATCTCAGAGTCCTCCATCGGTGGTGAGCAGGTGGAGCAGCGGTGCGTCCGGAAGGGGGTCGTCGCCCTCCCAGGCCCGGGCGAGCGCGCCGACGGTGGCGAGGTCGCCGAGGAGTACGCCGCCGACGAGGCGATCCCCGCGGACGACGACCTTCCGGTACGCGCCCCGGGTGGCGTCGGCCAGTTGCACGACGTCGTCGCCGGGCTGCGGGGACGGGTCCCCGAACGCGGCGATGTCGAACGTGCCGGCGCCGGAGAGGGTGAGGCGGGTGAGGGCGCGGGTGCCGGTGTAGCGGGGGCCTTGCGGGTCCCCGGGCCCCGGCAGCCCCTCGGGCGTGGGGGCTGCGGAGTGGTCCGGTACCGCCGGGTGGGCCGGTGTGTCCGTCATCGAACGACGGACGGGCTCCGAGGGAGCGGCGCCGGGCAGCAGGTCCGAGGTCAGGACCGCCGCCAGGGCGTCCGCCTGTTCGACGGCCGCGGTGGCCAGGCCGTAGACCGTGCCCGCGTGTTCGGCGCAGTCACCGATGGCGTGGATGTACGGGTCCGACGTACGCAGCAGATCGTCGACGACGATTCCCTGGCGCACCTCCAGGCCCGCATCCGCCGCGAGCCCCGTGCGCGGACGGACGCCGCACGCGAGGACCACGCACTCCGCGTCGAGGACGAAGCCGTCGGCGAGTTCGACGCCGGTGACCGCCCCGTCGTGCTGGCGCAGACCCCGGGCGCGGCACTCGGTGTGGACCTCCACGCCCAGGTCCTCCAGATGACGCCGGACCAGTGCGCCCGCCGCCGGGTCGAGGTGGCGGTCCATCAGGTCGGTGCCCTGATGGGCGAGGACCACGTCCGCACCGCGCTCCGCCAGGGCCCGGGCCGCCGAGACACCGAGCAGGCCGCCCCCGACGACCACGGCACGGGTACCGGGGCGGGCCGCGGCCGCGAGGGCCATACAGTCGTCGAGGGTGCGGAACGGGTGGACGCCGTCCGGCAGCTGTCCGCCGACGCCGCGCAGGGGCGGCAGCACCGGGTTCGAGCCGGTCGCCAGGACCAGCCGGTCGTATGCCACCGACGTGCCGTCCGCGCAGTGCACCACCCGCCGTACCCGGTCGATCGAGGCGGCCCGCACGCCGCGCCGCACCTCACCGCCGCCCTGCACGGGCGGCAGAGCGATCACCTCGGGCGCGTACCGCCCGGCGAGGACATCGGCGAGCAGCACCCGGTTGTAGGGGGCGTGCGGCTCCTCGCCGAGCAGCGTGACGTCGCTCGCCGGGGCCAGTCGGCGCGCCAGCCGCGCGCCCGCCAGGCCGGCGCCGATCACCACGATCCTCGAATCCATGTACGCAGCTTGTGGCGTGGGTGTTACCCGATGGGATCCCGGTTGTTTCCCGTGCGGAACACTGCCCTCAGCGCACGGTCGACCGATGTGTGAGGAGTGCACACGTCCGCAGGGTCGCCCGTCGGCGGAACCTCAGACGTAGCTCAACTCTCCCGGGAATGATGGACGGCACACGTATCTGATCCATAGGGTCGCGGGCATGCCCGACATATCGCTGACCACCGTCGTCCTCCTGTGCGTCGCCGCCGCGGCGGCCGGCTGGATCGATGCGGTGGTGGGCGGCGGAGGGCTGTTGCTCCTGCCCGCGCTGCTGCTCGGGATGCCGCAGGTGCCCGCCGCGCACGTCCTCGGCACCAACAAGGCCGTCAGCATCGTCGGCACCACGGGCGCGGCGGTGACGTACGTCCGCAAGGCCCCGGTCCAGGTGAGGACGGCGGTACGGATCGGGCTCGCCGCCCTCGCCGGGTCCATGGGCGGGGCCTTCTTCGCGGCGGGCCTCAGCAGCGAGGTGCTCCGCCCGGTGATCATGGTGGTGCTGCTGGGTGTCGCGGCGTTCGTGATGCTGCGCCCGTCCTTCGGCTCCGAGGGGGACCGGGGGCCGGTCACCCGCGCGCGGGTCGTCACTGCGATCGTCCTCGTCGGCGGCGGGATCGGCTTCTACGACGGGCTGTTCGGTCCCGGAACGGGCACGTTCCTGGTGCTGGCGCTCACCGCGGTGCTCCACCTGGACCTGGTCACGGCCTCCGCGACCGCCAAGATCGTCAACGTGTGCACCAACGCCGGGGCGCTCGCGATGTTCGCGTACCAGGGCACTGTGCTGTGGCAGCTGGCCGCGCTGATGGCCGTGTTCAACCTGGCGGGCGGCATGGTCGGCGCGCGGATGGCCCTCAAGAAGGGGTCGGAGTTCGTCCGCAGGGTTCTGCTGGTGGTCGTCTTCTCCCTGGTCGCGAAGCTCGCCTTCGACCAGTGGACCTAGGCGCCAGGGGCGCCAGGGGCGCGTCGCCCGAACGGGCTCAGCCGCGAACGGGCTCAGCCGCGCCGCTCGCGGACGCCGATGAGGTGGGCGTACGCCACCACGTTCCCCCGGTACCCGGACCTGCTGTCGAAGCCGCCGCCACAGGTGATCACGCGGAGCTCGGCGCGGTCCGCGGGACCGTACACCTTGCCGTCAGGGAAGTTCTCGCTCCGGTACACCTCGACGGCGTCGACCGTGAACACCGCCGTGCGGCCGTCCTCGCGGAGGACCTCGATCCGGTGGCCCTTCTGCAGCGTGCCCAGGTCGTAGAAGACCGCCGGGCCCCGCGCGTTGTCGACGTGCCCGGCCACGATCGCGGTGCCGCGCGCACCCGGAGACGTACCGCCCCGGTACCAGCCGGCCAGGTTGGACTTCCTCGCGGGCGGTACCTCGAGGCTGTTGTCGGGGGCGAGACCGAGCGGCATGACCGGGGCGTCCACGCGTATACGGGGGATACGGAAGCGGACCGGCTCGGACGGCGGCAGCGGGTCGGCCGCCGCGTCCGTGTGCTGACCGGCGGCGAAGGCCTGGGCGGCGGACGGAACGGGCGGGGTGATGGTCGTCCTGGAGCCGTTCTGGACCAGCCATGTGCCGACGCACACGGCGACGACCAGCAGCCAGCCCGTCCCCCTTCGCCTGCCCCGGCTCGCGCTCCTGTCCTGCATCAGAAGTCCTTCGATCGCGGATTCCGGATGCCGGTCCGGATGCCGGATCCGGACCGGGAAATGGTTCCCCGCCCCCGTCAGCCGGACGCATGACGGGGGCGGGGACGGCGGTTACGAGGACGGTGGAGGCCGAGCCCCGTCAGCTCACCTGCGCGCCGCTCGCCCGACGGCGCAGGCGCCAGGTCCCGCCGGCGGCGGCTGCGGCCAGAACGGCCACCCCCGCCGCGATCTGGGTGGTGTCGGGCCCGACGCTGCCGCCGGTACCCGTCTTCACATGGCCGGTCGGCTGCTGCCCGTGGGACTGGACGACCAGGTCCCCGGTGGCCTCCTTGCCGTTGTCGCAGAGGACGCCGATGCCGTAGTTCCCCGGCTTCGTCTCCTTCGGCACCTTGAACCGTCCGACCACGACCTCCTTGTGTGTCCCCGGCGCCGCCTTGAAGTCACCCGCGCCGAGCGACTGGGCGTCCCCCGTGCCGTGGGCGCCCTTGCCGCAAGCGGAGCTGTTCACGGTGACGGTCGCGCCGGGGGACACGATCGAGGGCGTGATCTCCAATGGCTCGAAGTCGTCCGCGTACGCCGACGAGGCGGCGGCGAGCGCGCCGAGACAGACGGCGGCTGCCAGCACGGGGCCGGACAGACCGGCCGGCGGGCGGGCAGTGGTGCGCATGTCGTCCTCCGGGAGCGATGGCGTCCTCTTCATCTCCGAGGTAACGGCCAGTCCGCCGCCCACGCCTGCTGATGCACGATCAGATTCGTCCGCACATCACCGCGTGTCGCCCTTGCCGCGGGGCATCGTCGCAGGTCACGGTCAGTGCGCTGGGCCATTGGCTGCTCCGTACGGGCGGACGCGCCGAAAGGGTGACGCCCGACACGCCGGGGCGGTCCCGACTTGGCGTCCCGGCGTGTCGCCCCGGGTCGCGCGGCTGTCAGATCTCGTCCCAGGGGACCCCTTCGAACGCCTCCCGCACCCGCTTCATCAGCGACTCCTCCACCGGGAACTCCGTCGAGTCGATCCGCCGCAGCGGCGCGAATCCCCGCGAGTTCATGAGGAAGGCCGCCTCGTACGACGGGAGATCCGCCAGCCGCACCTCGCGCCGCACCGACGGCAGCCGCGGCTCCAGCAGGGCCATCGTGATACCGCGCAGCGCGGGCGCGTCCGGCCAGACCACCGAAGCGCCGTCCCAGAAGGCGACATTGGTGATGGCGCCCTCCGAGATCACGCCGCCGGGCCCGGTCAGCAGCGCGTCGTCGAAGCCCGCGCGGACAGCGGCGGCCCCGTAGTACGCCTGTGCGAAGCCGCCGAGGTGCTTGATATGAGCGACGGGCCGCTGGTACGGGACCGACATCAGGCTCCGCGGCGTCTCGGCCATCGTCTGCGGATCGCGGACGGTCACCACGACGGCCGTCTCGTAGACGTAGACACGCACGGAGGCGTCGCGCCGGCCGGTCGCGGCGAGAGCGTGACGTACGAGCGAGCGGACCCGCTCCCCGTCCAGAGTCCTGCCGAACAGCTCGCGCGTCGCGCCGTCCAGCCGCTCCAGATGCAGCGCGAGCCCGCGCACCCGCCCGTCGCGCACCTGCATCGCGGTGAAGTGGCCGTAGCCGCTCTGGAGAACGGCAAGCTCGGCAGGGTCCACCTCGGCGGCCGGGCGTCCGTCGATCTCGATGTATGCGCTGGTCGGAGTCATGTGCCCACGGTAGGGCGGAACGGCTGCCCGGCGGGCGGAAGCCGGAACCGACTCCAGGAGCGCGGTGCGTGGGCGTCGGCGTGCCGGCAGCGATCAGTCCTCGATCAGGCGGCGCGGCCCCGGACCGTGCGAGGACAGCTCGTCGCCCGGGTTGGACAGGACGCACCGGTCCAGCGAGAGACAGCCGCAGCCGATGCAGTCGGTGAGATTGTCCCGTAGCCGCTGGAGCGTACGGATCCGCAGATCGAGGTCGTCGCGCCAGCACTCCGAGATCCGCGCCCAGTCCTCCCGCGTGGGCGTACGGTCCTCCGGCAGCAGCCCGAGCACCTCGCGGATCGTGGCGAGCGGGATGCCGAGCCGCTGCGAGGTGCGGATGAACGCGACGCGGCGCAGGGCGTCCCGGCTGTAGCGCCGCTGGTTGCCGGACGTGCGGCGGCTCCTGATCAGCCCCTCGCGTTCGTAGAAACGCAGCGCGGAGGGGGCGACACCGCTGCGTTCCGCCAGCTCACCGATGGTGGCTTCCTTGGCGTCCCAGGCGAGATGGGTCATGCACCCCAGCGTAGCCGCTTGACCTCAACCATGGTTTAAGTACGAGCCTCTGGGCATGGACCTCACCACACCTGCGCAAACCGTCCCGGCCGGCCCCCTCGGGCTCGCCGTCGTCGTCGGCAGCAACCGCGAAGGCCGCTTCGGGCCCGTCGTCGCCGACTGGTTCCTCTCCCGGGCCGCCGATCGCGAGGACTTCACCGTCGAGGTGGTCGACCTCGCCGACGTCGATCTGCCCACGTCCTTGTCGTACGCCCCCGGCGATCGCGTCAAGGGCGAGCTCGCGAAGGTCACGCCCCGGCTCGCCGACGCCGATGCCTTCATCGTCGTCACCCCCGAGTACAACCACTCCTTCCCCGCTGCCCTCAAGAACCTCATCGACTGGCACTACACCCAGTGGCAGGCCAAGCCCGTCGGCTTCGTCTCGTACGGCGGCATGTCCGGCGGACTGCGCGCGGTCGAACAACTGCGGCAGGTCTTCGCCGAGATGCACGCCGTCACCGTCCGCGACACCGTCTCCTTCCACAACGCCCGGGCCCACTTCGACGCCGACGGACGTCACAAGGACCCCACCGGACCGGACGCGGCCGCGAAGACGATGCTCGACCAGCTCGCCTGGTGGGGCGCGGCGCTGCGCGACGCCAGGACCCGGCACCCCTACGCGGGCTGAGGCCCCCGGAAAGTCGCCGTGGCTGGGGCGGGAACGGCCCCGTGACGGCCCTCGGGGGGCGCCTGGGGGATCGTTCACCCGCACGCGCGGGGGGCCGGGGTTCCCGCCCTCCCCCCAGCCGCCAGGACGCCTGCCGACGCCCTTCGGCGTATTCCCCGCAACCCTCCTGAGCTGGGCTCATGTGGCGCGCGGACCTACCATCTCCCCATCGGGAAGAGGGGACTTGGATGGACCGCGACATACGCACGGTGGACGACGTACTGAGACTCCTGGACGGCTTGTTCGCGCCGGAGGCCGACCGCTGGACCGCCGGCGCGGCCTCCTGGTGGGACGGCTTCTACGCGGACCGCTCCAAGCCGGTGCCGTTCTTCGTGGCGAAGCCCGACGAGAACCTGGCCTCGTACTCCGACCGCGGGCTGATCACCCCGGGCCGCGCCCTCGACCTGGGCTGCGGCCCGGGCCGCAACGCCCTCCACCTCGCCTCCCTCGGCTTCGACGTGGACGCCGTCGACCTCTCCCCTGCGGCCATCGCGTGGGCCGGGGACCGCGCCCGTGAGGCGGGAGCCGACGGGGTCAGGTTCCACTGCGGCGACGCGTTCGACCTGACGGCGACGGAGCTCGGCGGCCCGTACGACCTGATCTACGACTCCGGCTGCTTCCACCATCTGCCGCCGCACCGCCGCATCAGCTACCTCGCCCTCATCGACCGTGTCCTCGCGCCCGGCGGCCACTTCGCCCTGACCTGCTTCGCGGCCGGCGGGATGGGATCCGAACTCCCCGACTCGGACTTCTACCGCGACTCCCGCCTCCACGGCGGACTCGCCTACACGGCGGAGTCCTTGCGCTGGATCTTCTCCGACCTGACGGAGGTCGAACTGCGCCGCATGCACGACGAGCCGGACGAGTCCGCGTACTTCGGCGAGTCCTTCCTCTGGACGGCCCTGTTCCGCCGGGTCGCCCACGAGCCGGGGGCGGTCGCCCAGGTCAGTCGCCTAGGTTAGGGGCCGAATCCCTGTGAGGTCCGCAGTGAAGTCCCCTGTGAGGAGTGCGTGCTCGTGACCCTGGTGACCCGGGCCCTGGCGGTCCTGACCACCACCGACAGCGCCGCGAAGGCCGAGGAGCTGGCACGGGGCGCGGTGGAGGCGCGGCTGGCCGCCTGCGCGCAGATCACCGCGCCCGTCACGTCCGTCTACCGCTGGCAGAACGCCATCGAGACGAGTGAGGAGTGGCAGATCCTCTTCAAGACGACGGAGGCCTGCTACGACGCGCTCGAGGCGCATCTCCGGGCCCACCACGACTACGAGACCCCGGAGATCATCGCCACGCCGGTGGTGCGGGGGAGCGCCGCGTACCTGGAGTGGATCGAGGCCGAGACGACCGCACCGACCGCACCGGGGAAGCCGTGAGGGAGCCGGCGGGCCGTCAGTTGCCGTTCTTCGTCTACGGCACGCTGCGCCCGGGCGAGCACAACCACGACCGCTTCCTGCGCGGCCGCACCTCTGCGGAGGAGCCTGCCCTGCTGCGGGGTGCGCTGCTGTACGAAGGCCCCGGGTACCCGTACGCCGTGGAGGGCGGCGACGGCACCGTCACCGGTGAGCTCGTCACGGCGGCGCCCGGGCACTACCGGGAGCTGACGGCGGTGCTGGACCACCTGGAGGAGTACTTCGGGCCGGGCGACCCGCGGAATCTGTACGTACGGGTGGAGCGCGACGTCCACACGGCGAAAGGCACCGCTGTCCCGGCGTGGGTGTACGTGGCGGAGGAGAAGGTGGCTGCCGAGCTGCGGGCACACGGGACGGTGATCCCGGGGGGCGACTGGTCGGCGGTGGGCTGAGATTTCCCCTCAATCGACGGCGGGCTCATTTTGAGCCCGTCCGGCGGTTGAGGACGGACACGCGGGCCGACCGGACGGTAGCGGTCACGCACCCGGGGGTCCTGGGGCGAAGCCCCCAGTTCGGGAAGGGGCGGGGAGGGGAAAGGTCACCCGGAGTCCGTCCGCTCCAATCGCACCGCGCACACCTTGAACTCCGGCATCCGCGACACCGGGTCGAGCGCCGGATTGGTCAGGGTGTTCGCCCGTCCGTCACCCGCCCAGTGGAACGGCATGAACACCGTGTCCGGCCGGATCGCATCCGTCACCCGCGCCGGTGCCACCGCCCGCCCCCGCCGTGACACCACCACGACCGGCTCGCCGTCCGCCACCCCCACCCGCGCCGCGAGGTGCGGATGCAGTTCGACGAACGGCCCCGGCGCCGCGGCGTTCAGCTCGGGGACACGGCGGGTCTGCGCCCCGGACTGGTACTGCGCCACGACCCGCCCGGTCGTCAGCACGACGGGGAACTCCGCGTCCGTCTCCTCACCGGCCTCCCGGTGTACGACGGGCACGAACCGTGCCCGCCCGTCCGGGGTCGCGAAGCGTTCCAGGAACAGCCGCGGGGTCCCCGGGTGCGGGTCCCGGCCCGGTCCGGGGCCACTCGCAGGCGCGGCCTCCGGGCACGGCCAGAAGACGCCGTTCTCCTCCTCCAGCCGCCGGTAGCTGATGCCCGAGTAGTCCGCGGGGCCTCCCGCCGAGGCCCGGCGCAGCTCCCCGAAGACCTCCTCCGGGTCCGTCGGGAACCCCTTCTCGTGTCCCAGCAGCCCGGCCAGCCGGTTCAGGACCTCCAGGTCGCTCCGTACCTCCTCCGGAGGCGTGATCGCGCGCCGCCGCAGCAGCACACGGCCCTCCAGGTTGGTCATCGTCCCCGTCTCCTCCGCCCACTGGGTCACCGGGAACACCACGTCCGCCAGCTCCGCCGTCTCCGACAGCACCACGTCCGCCACCGCGAGGAAGTCGAGCGCGCGGATCCGCTCCTCCACATGCGCGGCGCGCGGCGCGGACACCACCGGGTTGGACCCCATCAGCAGCAGTGCCTTCACGTCCCGGCCCAGCGCGTCGAGGAGTTCGTACGCACTGCGTCCGGGCCCCGGCAGCGAGTCGGGATCGACGCCCCACACCCCTGCGACGTGCGCCCGCGCCGCCGGGTCGTCGAGTTTGCGGTAGCCGGGCAGCTGGTCGGCCTTCTGGCCGTGCTCGCGCCCGCCCTGACCGTTGCCCTGCCCGGTGAGACAGCCGTATCCGGCCAGCGGCCTGCCCGCATTCCCCGTCGCGAGGGCGAGGTTGATCCAGGCGCCGACCGTGTCCGTCCCCTTCGACTGCTGCTCGGGGCCGCGGGCCGTGAGCACCATCGCGGCGGGTGCGTCGCAGAACATGTCCACCGCGGCGCGCAGTTGCGGCACCCCGACGCCGGTGATCCGTTCGACCAGCTCGGGCCAGTGGGCCATCGCGGCCGACCGGGCCTCCTCCCAGCCCGTCGTGCGCTCCCGGATGAACTCCTCGTCCGTACGCCCCTGCGCCACCACCAGGTGCAGCAGTCCGAGCGCGAGCGCGAGATCGGTGCCGGGGCGCGGCGCGAGATGGAGGTCGGCCTGCTCGGCCGTCTTCGTACGGCGCGGGTCGACGACGATCAGTGTGCCGCCGTTCTCCTTCAGCTCCCTGAGATAGCGCAGCGCCGGCGGCATCGTCTCGGCGAGATTGGAGCCGACGAGGATGACGCACCCGGTGCGCGGAATGTCCTCCAGCGGGAACGGCAGCCCGCGGTCGAGACCGAACGCCCTGTGGTGCGCGGCAGCGGCCGACGACATGCAGAAGCGGCCGTTGTAGTCGATCTGCGAGGTGCCGAGCACGACCCGGGCGAACTTCCCGAGCGCGTACGCCTTCTCGTTCGTCAGACCCCCGCCGCCGAACACGCCGACGGCGTCCGCGCCGTGGACCGTGCGGGTCCGCCGGAGCCCGTCGGCGGTGGCGCGGAGGGCCTCCTCCCAGGTGGCCGGTTCGAGCCTGCCTGTGGCGGGGCGTCGGACCAGGGGCCCGGTCAGCCGTGCCTGGGAGGAGAGCACCGCGGGTGCGGTACGTCCCTTGCCGCACAGGGCGCCCCGGTTCACGGGGAAGTCGTCGCGCTCGACGACCTCGACCGTGGCCCCGGTTCCGCGCAGGTTCATGCCGCACTGCAGTGAGCAGTAGGGGCAGTGGGTGGGAACGAGCGTGGCGGTGGGGGCGGGAACGGGGGCAGGTGCTTGGGACATGGCACTCAGCGTGCGTCGTCCGTGTTACGGCGGCGGGCACCTCGCATTACGGCTCCGGTACGCGGCCCTCCGCCCGGCCCGCGGTGCGCGGTGAGCTGCTCGGCGGTGCGCGGTGAGCGGCTGCTCAGGGCGTGCCGGCCGAGGCCAGGGCCTCCGTGACGCCCCGCTCCTGCCGCCCGAGGAACCGCGGGTCCGGCTCGAAGGCCGCGTCCAGGGCCGCTTTCCCCGCCGCGAACATCTCCCGCGCCCCGCCGTAGTACCAGGTCGCGTCCTGCGGCTCGGCGACCCCGACGCCGTACGACTCGACTCCCGCCGACTCGCACAGGGCGATCGCCCGCTTGATGTGGAACCCCTGCGTCACCAGCACCGCCCGGTCGACCCCGAAGATCTTCTTGGCGCGTACGCACGAGTCCCAGGTGTCGAAGCCCGCGTAGTCGCTGACGATCCGCCCGGCCGGGACGCCCCGCGCGGTGAGGTACGCGCGCATGGCGTCCGGCTCGTCGTACTCGGCCCGGCTGTTGTCCCCGGTCACGAGCACGACCTTGACCTTCCCGGTCCGGTACAGCTCGGCGGCCGTGTCGAGCCGGTGCGCGAGATACGGGGTCGGGCGGCCCTTCCACAGCCCGGCGCCGAAGACGACGGCCACGTCGCGCGCGGGCACGTCGGCGACGGCGCGGATGCGGCTGTCGGCGACCGCGTGCAGCCACGTCGCCGGTGCCAGGGCGAGTACGCACCCGAGCATCACGGCCTGTACGGCGCGCCGCCGCCCCCGCCGGCTGCTCGGCAGCAGCGAGAGCTTCCGCAGATTCCGCAGCGGCAGACTCCGCATCGGCAGCTTCTGCAGCTTCCGCAGCTTCCGCATCGAATGAGACCCCCTGGTCCGGTGGTTGTGCCCCGACTCACCTCGTCCGACGCTGCGACGGGCGGAACGGTTCAGTGCCGCATGCGGATGTGATCAGGAGAACTGCGCCGCCGACCACGCCGCCGACCACGCCGACACTTGTCCGGAGGAAACAGGACTGCTGAAATGGTGCAACTCCGCCTGAGCGGTGCGGCATCATTGGCCCATGATCGCTGCGTCTGCCCGGAACAACGCCGAATGGTGCGACGCGATGTGCCGCGCACACGGGACCCCGGGGGTGTTCGGCGAACGCGCCTGGACCAGCGATCGACGCACCCCGCCGCTGTACCCCGACGCCGTGACCCTGTCGCCGTACGCCACGGCCCGCGAGGTACTGGACGGGATCGACCGCACGGCGCCCGGCTGCTCCGTCAAGGACAGCTTCGGGCGCCTCGATCTGTCGGCCGACGGCTTCGACGTGCTCTTCGAGGCACGCTGGATCCACCGCCCCGCCACCCTCGCGGCCCCCGTCGCCCCGTCGGACGTCTCCTGGCGGCCGGTCCGCACCGTCCGCGGTCTGGCCGCCTGGGAGGAGGCCTGGTCCGGCGGCGACGAGAGCCTGGCCGGCCTCTTCCGCCCCGAACTCCTCGCCGACCGCGCCACCACCGTTCTCGCCGGCACGACGGACCGCGGGACCCGTACGGTCGCCGGAGCGGTCGTGAGCCGCAGCGACTCCGTCATCGGCGTCTCCAACGTCTTCGCGGCCGGCGACGCCGACCTCGACCGTGCCTGGTCCGGCTGCATCGCCACCGTCGCCCGCCTCTGGCCGGGCATCCCGGTCGTCGGCTACGAACAGGGGGACGCCCTCGAGGCGGCAATGCGGCAGGGCTGTGTACCGGGCGCGACCCTGCGGGTCTGGCTGGCGAGCTGACGCCTTCGCGCACGGCTTCCGCGGCGCGCAGCCGGGTCTGACAACGCGGCCGACGGGCCGGTGAGGCCATGGAAAACACCCGTCACCCTGGCGCAACGACGCGGCAACCTCCGCCCGCCAGGATCGGTTCATGACGGAGTCGGCACACCCTCGCGAGTCCCTGGCCCCGAACACGCTGCCCCTCGACAGCACGACACAGCTCCTCGGCCGTATCACGGCACAGCTCGGGGCGCAGCTCAGTCATGTCCAGCTCAATGGAGTGCGCAGACCTATGAGTTCTCCCGGTACGACCACCGGCGGCCCGTCCATATCCGGGATCCGGGAACCCGCCGCCCACGCCACGCCCGCCCCCGCCCTCGTCGCCGTCGCGCACGGCAGCCGCGACCCCCGTGCCCTGCGCGCCGTGACCCGGCTGCTCGACCGGGTGCGCGAGCTGCGTCCCGGCCTCGACGTACGCCTCGGGCACATCGAGCTCGACGAGCCGCTGCTCCCCGACACCCTCGCCGCCCTCACCGCCGACGGCGACCGCGAGGCCGTCCTCGTACCGCTGCTGCTCGGCCGCGGTTACCACGTGAAGCGGGACATCCCCGCGGCCCTCGCCGCCGCACCACGGCTCCGCGCCAGGATCGCGCCGCCGCTCGGCCCGCATCCGCTGCTCGTCGAGGCGCTGTACGCCAGGCTGGCCGAGGCCGGATGGCGCAGCGCGGACAACGGCAGCCGGAGCGCCGGGGTGGTGCTCGCCGCGGCCGGGTCGCGCGACCCCGAGTCGGCCGCCGACACCCGCCACACCGCAGCGATGCTGAGTGAGCGTCTCGGCGGGGTGCCCGTCGTCCCGGCGTACGCCTCCGCCGTCGCGCCCACCGTCTCCGATGCGGTGCGCGCGCTGGCGGCCCGGGGCCGGCACCGTATCGCCGTCGCCTCGTACTTCACCGCGCCCGGACGGTTCGCGTCGGCGGCCGCGGCCGCCGCACCCTGGACCTCGGCCGCCCCGCTCGGCGCGCACCCCGCGATGGCGCGGCTCGTGCTGCAGCGGTACGACGAGACGGCCGCCACGCCGTCCGTGGCGCACCGGCGCCAACTGGTCACCGCCTGAGCCACGCTGTCGGTGTCTGCGGTTACCGTCGGGTGCATGGAAGGCAGCACGGGCAGCAGCACCGATCCCGACAACCACGGCGGCCACGGCATCCACGGCGTCGAGCAGCTCTACGACGCCGCGGCCACCGCGCGCTGGGCCGCCGAGCCCGACAAACGCCCGGGCCGCACCGCCTTCCAGCGCGACCGCGCACGGGTGCTGCACTCCGCGGCGCTCCGCCGCCTCGCCGGCAAGACCCAGGTGGTGACGCCCGGCTCGCGCAGCGCTGCCTGGGACCCGAGCCCCCGCACGCGGCTGACGCACTCCCTGGAATGCGCCCAGGTCGGCCGTGAGCTGGGCGCGGCGCTCGGCTGCGACCCGGATCTGGTGGAGGCCGCGTGCCTCGCCCATGACATGGGCCATCCGCCCTTCGGGCACAACGGCGAGCAGGCGCTCAACGACGTGGCCAAGGACTGCGGCGGCTTCGAGGGCAACGCCCAGTCCCTGCGGCTGCTCACCCGCATCGAGCCCAAGCGCTTCGTCCACGCCCGGGACACCGATGAGCTGGTCAGCGTCGGCCTGAACCTCACCCGCGCGGTGCTCGACGCCGCCACCAAGTACCCCTGGGCGCGCGGCGGACACCCCACCGACCCCGCCTCGCCGAAATTCGGGGTGTACGAGGACGACCTCCCGGTCTTCACCTGGGTGAGGGAAGGTGCCCCGGGCCACCGCAAGTGCTTCGAGGCGCAGGTCATGGACTGGTCCGACGACGTGGCCTATTCGGTCCACGACTTCGAGGACGGCCTCCACGCCGGCCACATCGACCCGAACGCGCTGCTGTCCGAGCATGAGCGCCAGGAGATCTGGGCGGTGGCCATCGGCCGCTACGTGTCGGAGGGCACGGATCCGCAGGCGCTCGCCGACGCCCTCGACCGTCTCGTCGACGAGGAGTGGTGGCCGCACGGCTACGACGGCTCGGCCATCGCCCAGGCCCGCCTCAAGGACGCGACGAGCCAGCTGATCGGCCGGTTCTGCCTGGCCGCCGAGGGCGCGACCCGGCAGGCGTACGGCACCGGCCGGCTCACCCGGTACGCCGCGGAGCTGGTCGTCCCGGACGAGGCCCACCTCGAGTGCGCCGTCCTCAAGGCCGTCGCCGACCGCTATGTCATGCAGCGCGCTGAGCAGGAGGCACTCCGCGCCGAGCAGCGCATCGTCGTCGCCGAGCTCGCCGAGGCCCTGGTCGCCCGCGCCCCGGAGGGCCTGGACCCGCAGTTCCGCGCGCTCTTCGACACGGCGGCCGACGACCGGTCGCGCAAGCGGGTGATCGTGGACCAGATCGCCTCGCTCACGGACGCCTCGGCCCGCACGCTCCACGCCCGCCCGACCTCGCACCGCCGCTGAGCACCCGGGGCCGCCCGGGCGTGCCGCGTACGGGCCGCGCACGGCGCGCACGCGGGTTGCGTGAGATGGCCGGAACCGACACGCCCACCGGAACACCCCCTCTTCCCCCATCACGCTCCGTGCGGGAGGCTCCCAGAAGGCGGCGTAGCGTGCAGGGGAAGCGGAAGCCAAAAGGAGGCATCAAGTGGTCGACGCGCATCAGACATTCGTCATCGTGGGCGGGGGACTCGCTGGGGCCAAGGCTGCGGAGACTCTCCGCGCCGAGGGATTCACCGGCAGGGTCATCCTGATCGGCGACGAACGCGACCACCCGTACGAGCGCCCGCCCCTCTCCAAGGGCTATCTGACCGGCAAGGAGGAGCGCGACAGCGTCTTCGTCCACGAGCCGGCCTGGTACGCCCAGAACGATGTCGAGCTGCACCTCGGCCAGCCCGTCACCGCCATCGACCGCGAGGGCCGGTCCGTACGGCTCGGCGACGGCACCACCGTCCGCTACGACAAGCTGCTGCTCGCCACGGGCGCCGAGCCCCGGCGCCTCGACATCCCCGGCACCGGTCTGGCCGGCGTCCACCATCTGCGCCGCCTCGCCCACGCCGACCGGCTGCGGCAGGTTCTCGCCGGCCTCGGCCGTGACAACGGCCATCTGTTGATCGCCGGAGCCGGCTGGATCGGCCTGGAGGTCGCGGCCGCCGCCCGCGGCTACGGCGCCGAGGTCACCATCGTCGAGCCCGAGCCCACCCCGCTCCACCAGGTCATCGGTCCCGAGCTGGGCCAGATCTTCGCCGACCTCCACCAGGAGCACGGCGTCCGCTTCCGCTTCGGCGTGCGGCTCACCGAGATCACCGGCCAGGACGGCATGGTCCTCGCCGCCCGCACCGACGACGGCGATGAGCACCCCGCCCACAGCGTCCTCGCCGCCATCGGAGCCGCCCCGCGCACCGGCCTCGCCGAAGCCGCCGGGCTCGCCCTGGTCGACCGCGCCCACGGCGGCGGCGTCGCCGTCGACGCCTCCCTGCGCACCTCCGACCCCGAGATCTTCGCGGCCGGTGACGTCGCCGCCGTGCACCACCCGCTCCTCGACATCCGGCTCCGCGTCGAGCACTGGGCGAACGCGCTGAACGGCGGCCCCGCCGCCGCCCGCGCGATGCTCGGCCAGGACGTCTCGTACGACCGGATCCCGTATTTCTTCTCCGACCAGTACGACCTCGGCATGGAGTACTCGGGCTGGGCTCCGCCCGGCTCCTACGACCAGGTCGTGCTCCGCGGCGACGTCGGCAAACGGCAGTTCATCGCCTTCTGGCTCAAGGACCGCAAGGTTCTCGCCGGAATGAACGTCAATGTGTGGGACGTCACCGAGGCGATCCAGGAGCTGGTCCGCTCCGGGGCGCCGGTGGACACCGAGGCACTGGCCAACCCGTCCACTCCGCTCAGCGCCGTCACTCCCGCCCCGTAGCTGCGTCTCCCGGGGGACACCCCCGGACCCCCGGCCCGTAGCTGCGTCTCCCGGGGGGCACCCCCCGGACCCCCGGCCCGTAGCTGCGTCTCCCGGGGGGCACCCGCCGGACCCCCGGCCCGTAGCTGCGTCTCCCGGGGGGCACCCGCCGGACCCCCGGCCCGTAGCTGCGTCTCCCGGGGGGCACCCCCCGGACCCCCGGCCCGTAGAATCGGCGCGTGGCAGGCAGGATCAACGATGACGACGTGAAGGCGGTACGGGACGCCGTCCCGATCGACTCCGTCGTGTCCGAATACCTCCAGCTGCGCAACGCGGGCGGTGGCAACCTCAAGGGCCTGTGCCCCTTCCACGACGAGAAGTCCCCCTCCTTCCAGGTCAGCCCGAGCAAGGGTCTCTTCCACTGCTTCGGCTGCCAGGAGGGCGGGGACACCCTCACCTTCGTGATGAAGGTCGACCACCTGTCGTTCTCCGAGGCGGTCGAGCGGCTCGCCGCCAAGGCCGGCATCACGCTGCGGTACGAGGAGGGCGGGTACAACCCGAGCCACCAGCGGGGCGAGCGCATCCGCCTGGTCGAGGCCCACCAGATCGCGGCCCAGTTCTACATCGAGCAGCTGGAGACCGGCGCGGAGGCCGAGATCGGCCGGAAGTTCCTCGCCGAGCGCGGCTTCGACCAGGCCGCGGCCCAGCACTTCGGCGTCGGATACAGCCCGGCGGGCTGGGACCACCTCACCCGCTATTTGCGCGGGAAGGGCTTCTCCGACAAGGAGCTCGTCCTGTCCGGGCTCTCCCAGGAAGGCCGCCGCGGCCCCATCGACCGCTTCCGCGGTCGGCTGATGTGGCCCATCCGGGACATCTCCGGCGATGTCGTCGGCTTCGGCGCGCGCAAACTCCGCGACGACGACAACGGCCCGAAGTACCTGAACACCCCCGACACGGCGATCTACAAGAAGTCCCAGGTGCTGTACGGCATCGACCTGGCGAAGAAGGAGATCGCCAAATCCAGCCGGGCCGTCGTCGTCGAGGGCTACACGGACGTCATGGCCTGCCACCTCGCCGGGGTGACCACGGCCATCGCGACCTGCGGCACCGCCTTCGGCAGCGACCACATCAAGATCCTCCGCAGGCTGCTGATGGACAACGGCAGCGCCAAGGTGATCTTCACCTTCGACGGTGACGCGGCCGGCCAGAAGGCCGCCCTGCGCGCCTTCGAGGACGACCAGAAGTTCGCCGCCGAGACCTTCATCGCCGTCGCGCCCGACGGCATGGACCCGTGCGAGCTGCGCCTCGCCAAGGGCGACGAGTCGGTGCGGGAGCTGGCCGAGCCGCGTAACCAGCTCTTCGAGTTCGCGATCCGGCAGATCGTGAAGAACTACGACCTGGAGACCCCGGTGGGCCGGGCCGCCGCGCTCGACGAGGCCGCGCCGATCGTCGCCCGGATCAAGAACAGCGCCTCGCAGCACGAGGTCGCGGTCCAGCTCGCGGGGCTCCTCGGCATCCTCGACACGCAGTTCGTGGTGAAGCGGGTCGCCCAGCTCGCGCGGTGGGCGCGCGACCGCGGCGGTCAGGGCCCGGCGCCCGCGCGCCAGGGCCAGGCGCCCTCGTACGACACCGGGCGCCCCGCCGCGCGTCCCAGCGGCCCCGCGCTCAACCTCCGCAGCCCCGCCCACCGCACCGAGCGCGAGCTGCTCAAGCTCGCCCTCCAGCACCCCGAGCTGGTCTCCCCGGCCTTCGACGCGTACGGGCCCGACGAGTTCACCGCCCCGCCCTACGCCGCCGTGCGCCAGGCCATCGCCGACGCGGGCGGCGCCGAGCAGGGCGTCCCCGACGCGCCGGCCTATCTCGCCCGGGTCCGCGACGCCGCGCCCAACGACACGGTCCGCGCGATGATCACCGAGCTCGCCGTGGAGGCCGTCCACGCCAAGACCGTCGACGAGACCTACGCGGGCGTCCAGCTCGTCCAGGTCCGCCTCCGCGCGGTCGACCGCCGCATCCGCGACGTCCAGGGCACCCTCGCCCGCCTCGGCGCCCAGGCGGACCCGGAGCACGTCGCGGCCGTGCAGAACGAACTGTGGGTGCTCCAGCAGTACGGGCAGTCGCTGCGGAACAGGGGCGCGGAGGCGCTGTAGGCCGTCCGGCGGTTTTCAGCGGCCGGCGAAGGTGGGCGCCAGCGCCGCGATCAGGCGGTCGTGGTACGCCCTGCAGTCACCGGCGAGGTGCGGGTACTCGGCGCGGAAGTCCGCCCATTCGCTCTCGCAGTCGAGGTCCTGGAAGTGGCTCAGCGCCACGGGATTCGAGGCGTACCACGCCGCGTCGTAGGGCTTGAAGACCGCCTCCAGCAGCTCGTACGGCAAGGGGTGACGCTCGGCAAGCAGCACCGCGTCGTACAGGTCCTTGCCCTGCGGATGGAGATCGGTGAACAGCCAGAGCAGCTTCCAGGCCAATGACAGCTCCGGCGTGGCCGCCCACAGCAGGGACCCTGGACCCACTTCGGTGGGCTCCGGCGGGACCGGCATCAACTCGTTGAAGACGAAGTCCAGTTGCACGAGCCCGCCGGGCACGCCGGGTGCTGCCCAGGGGAGCACCATGCGCCGGCCGGGCACCCGGTCGTAGGTCCAGATGTACTCGGACCGCGCACCGCGCGCGGAGATCCGGACCCGGCCGCCGCGCTGCTCCGCCGTACGCTCGGCAGCCTCTGCGACCGCGTCGAGCATCCGCTGCGTACGGCCCTCCTCGATGCGCCAGTCCGGCGGCACCACCACGAAGTCCAGATCGCCCGGCTCCCGCGCGGCGTCACCGAACCAGGCGTCGAGCAGCACGCTGCCGCGCAGCGTCAGACAGTCGACCCACGCCGAGCCCGCGATCGCGGCGAGCACCGAGTGCAGCGCCTCACGGCGGGCCGTCCGCCAGGCCATGCCCGCAGGGCGGTCGTCGAAAACCGGCTCCGATGCCCGGTACGCATCGCTGAAGTGCAGGAGCGCCGGATCGAAGATCCGTTCCTGCCGCAGGCCCTGCCCGGTGAACGTCATGAGCGTGCGCGGCGGCTCGAGCTTGCGCCGCCGGCGCTCCACCTCCGGTTCCGTCGGGTCGTTCGGACCCTTGGGAATGTCGCGCCGCTCCCATGCCGTACCCATGTCCCACCCCCTGGGCCGATCGTCCCAGACCACCGCCACAGCCCGCACGCGAGTAACTGCCGCCCATGCAAGGGGAACCCGTCCCCGTAACCACCCGGTCACGGACCGGACTTGCTGTGCTGTCCCGGGGGTCGACCCCCGGACCCCCGGCCGCGGGCCGGTCCCGGACTCCCGGCACCCGCCTCCGTAACCACCCGGTCACGGACCGGACTCGCTGTGCTGTCCCGGGGGTCGACCCCCGGACCCCCGGCCGCGGGCCGGTCCCGGACTCCCGGCACCCGCCCCCGTAACCACCCGGTCACGGACCGGACTCAAAAAGTCACCGCACGCCCCTCGTGGCAGTGATGTGTCGTACCCCACACTGGGGTGCGGTGCCTGAGTCCTCGGAGCGCGGCCGGTCCACGGAAGGTGGGCCACTCACCCCCGCGGATCCGCTCATCGTGTACGGGACGGACGGCGGCCCGGCCGCCGTCGCCGTCCCGCTGCCGCCTGCCCCCCAACCGGCAGCGCTCACCCTGGAGGTCGCCACCGTGCAGACCCAGACCCTGACAGAAGCCGATACGGTCACGGCCGTTCCGCCGCAGAGCCGGGCCGCGCACCATCCCGAGAACGAGCCGCCACCGACGCCGGAGGCCGAGGCGGTGCCGGAGCTGTCCGAGACGCCCGACCTGCCCGAGCCGCCGCCGGGTGGCCGCGCGGAGACCGGTGCGGGTCCCTCGTCGGATCTCTTCCGGCAGTATCTCCGTGAGATCGGCCGGATTCCGCTCCTCACCGCCGTCGAGGAAGTGGAGCTCGCCCGCCGCGTCGAAGCCGGCCTGTTCGCCGAGGAGAAGCTCAGCAGTACCCCGGACCTGGACTCGCAGCTCGCCGTCGACCTCGACAAGCTCGTCGTCATGGGCCGGATGGCCAAGCGCCGGCTCATCGAGGCCAACCTCCGCCTCGTCGTCTCCGTCGCCAAGCGGTACGTGGGCCGCGGGCTGACCATGCTCGACCTGGTCCAGGAGGGCAACCTCGGGCTGATCCGGGCCGTGGAGAAATTCGACTACGCGCGCGGCTACAAGTTCTCGACGTACGCGACCTGGTGGATCCGCCAGGCCATGTCGCGGGCCCTCGCCGACCAGGCCCGGACCATACGCGTCCCCGTCCATGTCGTCGAGCTCATCAACCGCGTCGTGCGCGTCCAGCGGCGCATGCTCCAGGAGCGCGGCTACGAACCGACCCCCGAAGAGGTCGCCGCCCAGCTCGACCTGGCGCCCGAGCGGGTCGGCGAAGTGCTGCGCCTCGCCCAGGAACCCGTGTCGCTGCACGCGCCCGTCGGCGAGGAGGACGACGTGGCGCTCGGCGACCTCATCGAGGACGGCGACGCCGCATCGCCCGTCGAGTCCGCGGCGTTCCTCCTGCTCCGCGAGCACCTCGAAGCGGTGCTCTCCACCCTCGGCGAGCGCGAGCGCAAGGTGGTCCAGCTCCGGTACGGACTGGCCGACGGGCGGCCCCGCACCCTGGAGGAGATCGGACGGATCTTCGGCGTGACACGCGAACGCATCCGCCAGATCGAGTCCAAGACCCTCAACAAGCTGCGGGACCACGCCTTCGCGGACCAGCTGCGCGGCTACCTGGACTGAGCGTCGCCGTCGCCCGCGTGCCGTCGCCCGCGTGCGGTCGCCCGCGTGCGGTCGCCCGCGCTGCCGCCGTCGTCTCGTCACCCGCGCCGGCCGCGTTGACCGCGGCCTTGCCCACGTCCCGGTCCCGGTCCCCCGTTGTCCCCGTCACCCGCAGGAGCGGGCCCGGCGTGCCCGCCGGGCCCGAACCCCCTTACCTGTCAGTCGACTTCGGCGACCGCCTGGGCGAACTGCGCCGCGTACAGCCGGGCGTACGCGCCCTCCGCCGCCAGCAGCTCCTCGTGCGTGCCCTGTTCGACGATCGACCCGTCCTCCATCACCAGGATCACGTCCGCGTCCCGGATCGTGGAGAGCCGGTGCGCGATCACGAAGCTCGTCCGGCCATGGGCGAGGCGCGCCATCGCCTTCTGGATCAGCACCTCGGTACGCGTGTCGACCGAGCTCGTCGCCTCGTCGAGCACCAGGATCACCGGGTCGGACAGGAACGCCCGTGCGATGGTGATGAGCTGCTTCTCGCCGGCGCTGACGCCCGAGCCCTCGTCGTCGATGACGGTGTCGTAACCGTCGGGCAGGGTACGGATGAAGCGGTCGGCGTGTGCCGCCCGCGCCGCCTCCTCGATCTGCTCCCGCGTGACCTTGCCGGACGTCCCGTACGCGATGTTCTCGGCGATCGTCCCGCCGAACAGCCAGGTGTCCTGCAGCACCATGCCGATCCCGGCCCGCAGGTCGTCCCGCGACATGGTCGCGATGTCGACTTCGTCGAGGGTGATCCGGCCGCCCGTGACCTCGTAGAACCGCATCAGCAGGTTCACGAGCGTGGTCTTGCCTGCGCCCGTCGGGCCGACGATCGCGACCGTGTGCCCCGGCTCGACCTTCAGGGAAAGATCCTCGATGAGCGGCTTCTCCGGGTCGTATCGGAACGCGACCTTCTCCAGCGCGACCGCGCCGCGCAGCTTCGCGGGGCGGGCCGCGGTCGCCGGCTCGGGCTCCTGCTCGTCCGCGTCCAGCAGCTCGAATATCTGCTCGGCCGAAGCGACACCGGACTGCACGAGGTTCGCCATCGACGCGACCTGCGTCAGCGGCATCGAGAACTGCCGCGAGTACTGGATGAAGGCCTGCACGTCACCGATCGACAGGGTGCCCGAGGCGACCCGGAGACCGCCGACCACGGCCACGAGCACATAGTTGATGTTCGAGATGAAGAACATCACGGGCTGCATGATCCCGCTGTTGAACTGCGCCCGGAATCCGGCCTCGTACAGCGCGTCGTTCTGCTCGGCGAAGTCCTTCGCGGACTCCTCCTGCCTCCCGAAGACCTTCACCAGCGCGTGGCCGGTGTACATCTCCTCGATGTGCGCGTTGAGCCGGCCCGTGGACTTCCACTGCTGCACGAACTGCGGCTGCGAGCGCTTGCCGACCTTCGCCGCGACGAACACGGACAGCGGCACCGTCACCAGCGCGACCAGCGCCAGCAGCGGCGAGATCCAGAACATCATCGCCAGCACGCCCACGATGGTCAGCAGCGAGTTGATCAGCTGGCCCATCGACTGCTGCATGGTCTGCGAGATGTTGTCGATGTCGTTCGTCGCGCGGCTCAGCACCTCACCGCGCTTGGCCTTGTCGAAGTAGGACAGCGGCAGCCGCGACAGCTTCGTCTGTACGTCCTCACGCATCCGGTACACGGTCCGGTTGATCACCCGGATCGACGCCCGCGTCGCGACCAGCATCAGCAGCCCCGCGGCCACGTACACCACGAGCGCCACCAGCAGGACGTTCCCGACCGCGGCGAAGTCGATGCCGTGGCCCGGGGTGAAGTCGACGCCGGACAGCACGTCCGCGAGCCCGCCATCGCCCCGCTCGCGCAGGCCGTCGACGGCCTGCTCCTTGGTCGTGCCGTCCGGCAGCTGACGCCCGACGACCCCCGCGAAGACGAGGTCGGTCGCGTTGCCGAGGATCTTCGGCCCGACCACCGAAAGGCCCACGCTCAGCACACAGGCCACCAGCATCAGCCACAGGGTGGGCCGGTCGGGCGCGAGCTGTCGCAGCAGCCGCTTGCCCGAGCCCTTGAAGTCCATGGACCGCTCGCCCGACTGGCCCATCATCATGCGTCCGCCAGGACCCGCCATCAGGCAGCCTCCGCCTCGGTCAGCTGGGAGAGCACGATCTCCCGGTACGTCTCGTTGCTGTCCATCAGCTCGTGATGGCGCCCGGTGCCCACGACACGGCCCTCGTCGAGGACCACGATCCGGTCGGCGTCACGGATGGTCGACACCCGCTGGGCGACGATCACGACGGTCGACTCGGCCGTCTCCAGCGCCAGCGCGCCGCGCAGCGCCGCGTCCGTCGCATAGTCCAGGGCCGAGAAGGAGTCGTCGAAGAGATAGATCTCCGGCCGCTGCACCAGCGTCCGGGCGATCGCGAGCCGCTGCCGCTGACCGCCCGACACATTGGTGCCGCCCTGCGCGATCGGCGCGTTCAGCCCGCCGTCGAGTGCGCGGACGAAGTCGGCGGCCTGGGCGACCTCCAGCGCGTTCCACAGGTCCTCGTCGGTCGCGTCGGGATTCCCGTACCGCAGATTGGTGGCGACCGTGCCGGAGAAGAGATACGGCTTCTGCGGTACGAGCCCGACGGTCCGCGCCATCAGCGCCGGCTCCAGTTCCCGTACGTCGACGCCGTCGACGAGCACCTCGCCGCCGGTCACGTCGAACAGCCGCGGGACGAGCCCGAGCAGCGTCGACTTGCCGCTGCCCGTCGACCCGATGATCGCGGTCGTCTCACCCGGCCGGGCCACCAGCTCCACATCCCGCAGCACGGGCTCCTCGGCACCCGGGTAGCGGAAGTGCGCTCCCCGCACCTCCAGATGCCCGCGGCGCGCCAGCTCCCGCACGGGCCGCGCCGGCGGTACGACGCTGGAGCGGGTGTCCAGGACCTCCTGGATCCGCTCGGCGCACACCTCGGCGCGCGGCACCATCATGAACATGAAGGTGGCCATCATCACGGCCATGACAATCTGCATCAGATAGGCGAGGAATGCGGTGAGCGCGCCGATCTGCATCCCGCCGCTGTCGATGCGGTGCGCACCGAACCAGACCACCGCGATGCTCGACACGTTCACGACGGTCATCACGACCGGGAACATCAGCGCCATGAGGCGGCCGGTCGCCATGGAGACATCGGTCAGCTCGGTGTTCGCCCCGCGGAACCGTTCCTCCTCGTACGGGTCCTTCACGAACGCCCTGATCACCCGGTTGCCGGTGATCTGCTCGCGCAGCACCCGGTTCACCGTGTCGAGCCGCTCCTGCATGGTCCGGAACAGCGGCCGCATCTTCTTCACGATCAGTGCCACCGAGATGCCCAGCACCGGCACGACCGCGAGCAGCACCGCCGACAGCGGAACGTCCTGGCCCAGCGCCAGGACGATGCCCCCGACGCACATGATCGGCGCGGAAACCATCAGCGTGAACGCCATGAGCACCAGCATCTGGACCTGCTGGACGTCATTGGTCGTGCGCGTGATGAGCGAGGGCGTGCCGAAATGCCCGACCTCGCGGGCCGAGAACGACTGCACGCGGTCGAAGACGGCGGCCCGTACGTCGCGGCCGAGTGCGGCCGCGGTCCTGGCGCCGTAGTAGACGGCTCCGATGTTGCCGGCGACCTGGACGATGCTGACGGCGACCATCAGCGCGCCGAACGTCAGGATGTAGCCGGTATCGCCCTGTACGACACCGTTGTCAATGATGTCGGCGTTCAAGGTGGGCAGATAGAGGGTGGCGCTGGTCTGCAGCAGTTGCAGCGCCACCAGCACGGTGAGGGGTTTGCGGTACGGACGCAGGAACGCCCGGAGCAGTCTTATGAGCACGCCAAGGTCTCTCGGGTCGGCAAAATCGTGGAGTCGCCCCAATCTTGCGGTACTCCACCACCCGTTGCCCAAGGGATTTCGCCAAGCTCCGGTCAAGAACGGGCACCCGCGAAGGAACGCGCTCCCGGCCTCCCGGGCCCGCCCGTCAGGCGCCGAACGCGCCCGGGTGCACCTGGTCCCGCGTCGCGACGTACTGCTGTCGCACCGCCTGGCCCACCGGCAGCTCCTCGCCCGGCTCGAAGACCTGCGCCGCCGCGCCCTGCCAGGCCGGCGGGGCGTGCGGGGCGAGCTGCCCCTGCGCCACCCCGAGCGCCCAGGCGGCCTGCCGGGCCGCACCCAGCGCCGCGTAGTCGGCGGGCTGCGGTACGACGACCTGCGCGGCGAAGATCGCCGGCGCCGCCGCCTGCACCGCGGGCAGCTCCGCGGCCTGCCCCAGCAGGAACACCCGCCGCACGTCCACGCCCCGCCCGCGCAGCACGTCCAGCGCGTCGGCGAGCCCGCACAGCATGCCCTCGAAGGCCGCGCGCGCCAGATGCTCGCGCTTCATCGACTCGCGACGGAGGCCGGTGAGGGTGCCCGCGGTGTGCGGAAGGTGCGGGGTGCGCTCGCCCTCGAGGTAGGGGAGCAGGACGAGACCGGAGGCGCCCGGGGTCGACTTCATCGCCAGCGCGGACAACTCGGCCAGGTCCTCGATGCCCAGGAGCTCGGCGGTGCCCCGCAGGGCCCTTACGGCATTGAGGGTGTGGACGACCGGCAGATGCATACCGGTGGCGTCCGCGTAGGACGTGATCATTCCGGACGGGTCGGCGAGTGCCTCGTGATGCACGGCCATCACGGAACCGGAGGCTCCGAGCGACACCACCGCGTCACCGGGCCCGAGCCCGAGCCCGAACGCCGCGGCCATCGTCTCGCCGGTGCCCGCGGAGATCAGCAGCCCCTCCGGGGTGGTCCCGGCGGCGTCGGAAGGGCCCAGCACCTCGGGCAGCGCGGCCTGATGGCCGAGCGCCAGCTCCACCAGGTCCGGGCGGTACGAGCCCGTGCCCGCCGACCAGTACCCGGTCGCCGACGCCGCGCCCCGGTCCGTCGTACGGCGCGCGGGCCTGCCCAGCAGCTGCCACACCAGCCAGTCGTGGGGCTGCATCACGGACGCGGTGCGCTGGGCCGCCTCGGGCTCGCTCCGCGCCAGCCAGCGCAGTTTCGCGACGGGCAGCCCCGACTGCGGTACGCATCCGACGGCCTCGGCCCAGGCCTGCCGCCCGCCGAACGCCTCGATCAGATCCGCGGCCGCGACCTGCGCCCGCTTGTCGTTCCCGACCAGCGCGGCCCGCACCGGGGCCCCGGACGCGTCGAGCGGCACCAGCCCGTGCTGCTGTGCCGACACGCCGATGGCCTGCACGCCTTCCAGCAGCCCGCCGGCTGCGGCCTCACCCAGCGACAGCAGCCATGCCTGTGGATCGACGTCGCTCGCTTTCGCCTCGACCGGGTGTGGTGCGTAGCCCTGGCGCAGCACGGCGCCCGTGTCCGTGTCGCAGACGACGATGCGAGTGAAGGCGGACGAACTGTCCAGCCCGGCGACTATCCCCATACCTTCAGATTCTGCCGCACTCGGGGGCCCGCCACGGCCCGGGGACGGCCGAAGCGGCCCCGGTCCGCCGCGCGGGTCGCCATCGCTCGGTGCCGGGGGCACGCGTCGGCCGGAGCCGTGCGGGGACCAGGGCTGCGCCTGGGGGGCTCAGGGCCGTGCCTGGAGCGACGCGCCACGCAGGACCGGCGCTGTGCATGGAGGGGCGCATGAAGCGGCGCCAGGCACGCGACCAGAGCCACGCAGGGGCCGTTCTCATGTGTTGCTCGTACCCCAGTCGTCCTCGCTGCCGCCCTGGCTCCGCTCCCGCAGCGACCGCACCCGCTCGGCCACCGAGTCGGGCACATGGTCCCCGACCTTGTCGCTCACCGCGTGGTAGGCCTTCCCCGCCATCTCGCGGCTCGTCTGCGCGGCGGACTCCGCGGCGTTGCGCACGGCCGGGTTCTGCGCGACCTCCCGGGCGGACTTCTTCAGCTGCTCGTAACGCTCGCGCCCGGCCCGGGTGCCGAGCACGTAACCGACGGCCAGTCCGGCGATGAACGTGAGCCGGTATCGCATCGCTGCCACCCTTCGCCTGCGTCGTCCCCGACGCCGGGATCTGAGGTCACGAGGTCAACAGGGGCGAACCGATTGGCGGACCACCCCCCTGCTTGCGCTAATGTATGTGTCGCAGCGAGCGAGCGCCGCCCGGGAAGCCCGAGGTAGGTACGATCGGTGCACACGCAGCATTCCCCTGTAGCTCAATTGGCAGAGCAGCCGGCTGTTAACCGGCAGGTTACTGGTTCGAGTCCAGTCGGGGGAGCGCGGTCCCCTGTAGCTCAATTGGCAGAGCATTCGGCTGTTAACCGGAGGGTTACTGGTTCGAGTCCAGTCGGGGGAGCTTGCCGAGGAAGAGGACCCTACGGGGTCCTTTTTCCATGTGTTTCCGGGCTTCCGGAACCGCGCAGGCGGCAGCGCAGTCCTCATGGTCATAGCGACGCCGACCATCCGAGGCAGGAGATCGTATGAGCGGCTATGCTGCGGCAGACGGCGCGCACAAATGTGCGCGACGCGCCGTTAGGGGCGGTAGCTCAGCCGGTTAGAGCAGCGGACTCATAATCCGTCGGCCGTGGGTTCGAGTCCCACCCGCCCCACCGAGAGGTGGTCCTGCAGGAACGTTTCCATCTGCAGGAATGAGTGTGCCCCCGGTTCGTGGCCTCCTGTGTGAGGCGCGCCGGGGGCGTTTTGTCGGCAGTTTGCCGTTCTCCAGGCGGGACACCTTCGAACGCTGCCGGCCGAGCCGCTCGGCCAGGCCCTTGCCGTCCAGGCCGGCCACGACTCGCAGAGGTTCCCGGCGCAGCCGCTCGGCGGCCTGTTCGGCGAAACGCCTGGCCCGAGCCCGCAGCCTCCAGCACGATCATCCGGGGTGCTTCGCCGTCACAGCGAACGCGCCTCGGATGCCTTTACCGACCATGCCGGGCTTGCAGGCGGTGGCGTACGTGCCGGCCTCGGTCACCTTCACCGTCATCGTGCGCGATGTACCAGGGCCGATGCCCTCGACCTCGCTGACCACCTTGTCCTCCGGGCTGTAGAGGTAGAACTCAGTGATCTTGTTGCCCTCGTTGGTGATCTCGAACGATATGGACCCGGCAGGTGCTGACGTACGGGACAGCTCGCACGCGTCATCGGTGGCCCGAACGGTAATGGCTCCGGACTTCGCGACGTCGCCGCCGCTGCCCTTCTGGGCGCAGGCGGTAAGGAGGGCGAGCGGGCAGGCGGCGAGGAGGGCGAGGGCGGCGAGACGGGCTACGCGAGAGATCACATCAGGCTCCTGAGGGCGTCGGGCGGCTGGGGCGGCCGCAGTTTAGGTGAGACGACTCCCTGGCTGTCCAAATACTGACGCTCCAACAGTCGCAGGCTGCGCCTTGCGGCCGGTTGATGAGCCGTCAATCTGCCTGCATGCAGCCAGGGTTGGCGCGGCCGCCCCGATATGCGAAGAATGACTGCATTGTGAGACGGTTTGACGGGCGCACGGCGAGCTCTTAGGTTCGCCTTACCTTACCTTCGACCGAAAGATTTCGGCCATGTCTAAGCCTTCTCTGCGCTCGTTCTGTCTTGCCGCCCCACTCGCGCTCGCCCTGACGGCCTGCGGCGGCACCGACGCCGACAAAGCCGCGGACGCGCCCAAGGGCAAGGTGAAGGAGAGCGCCCCGGCCGGTGTGGCGCACCAGCACACCGTGCTCGAGGCGGAGATCGCGGCCCGCGGCGGGGAGACCAAGGCCGGTGAGTACCGCATCGGCTACATCGTCGAGGCCGCCGAGCCGTGGTTCCAGAGCGAGCACGGCGCGCACGGGAAGCTGGTCAACCGTGAGCCGGCCAAGAACGAGACCCACCACATCGAGATCATTCCGATGGAGGCCAAGACCGGCCGCATCGTGCCGAATGTGCCGATCCGGCTCGAAGTCGTCGACGGCAAGGGCAAGGTCGTCCAGGCCCAGGACCTGAACTTTTACCACGCCGAGTTCTTCCACTACGCCAACAACTTCTCCATCCCCACGGCCGGTAAGTACACCCTGCGCGCCACCCTCAAGCCGCCGACGTTCCTGCGGCACGGAGCCAGCGGGGAGAAGCCCGCGCTCAGCGAGACGGTCACCGCCACGTTCGCAGGCGTGGAACTGAAGGACGAGAGCTGACCGGTGGCCCTCACGTCCGACAGACCCATGGCCGCTCCGATACCCCGCCGCGCCGGGGGTTCTGAGCGGCCCACACCTCTGTGGGTCCTCGCCGCGCTGGGCGTTTTCAGCTCAGCTGCCCTGACCGGCGTGTGCTGGATGTCCGGCCATGTGCACGCCGACCCGACACTGCAGACCGTGGCCCGTTTCTTCCATGTCGCGGCGCTCGTCGTCGGCCTGGGCTCCGTACTCGCCGTCGACTGGTTCGCCGTCCTGTGGCTGCTGGGACGACGCCGACTGGCCGACATCCTGAGCACCGCCTGCACGCTGCAGGTGCCGATCTGGCTCGGGCTGGCCGGGCTGGTCGTCACCGGCCTGTTCCTGCGCCCCAATCTGGAATCGCCGCTGACCCTGGTCAAGCTCGGGCTCGTCCTGGCCCTCACTCTCAATGGCCTTTACGCCCATTGGCTCGGTCAGCGGCTCCACTTGTGCGAGGACAACCGCGTACCGCGCCATCTGCTCATCCAGTCGGGCGCCGCGGCCACAGTGAGCCAGACCTGCTGGTGGGGCGCCAGCCTGATCGGCTTCCTCAACAGCCAGCCCTGACCCGGCGGCTGTGAAGACCACGTACAAGGAGACCGCGTGTTCGCCAACTACCTCATCGGCCTTCGTGAGGGCCTTGAGGCCAGCCTCGTCGTCTGCATCCTCGTCGCCTACCTGGTCAAGACCGACAACCGCAGCAAGCTGCCGCCGATCTGGCTCGGCGTGGGCATCGCCGTCGCACTCAGCCTGGGCGTGGGGGCGGTGCTGCAATTCGGCTCCGGTCAACTGACCTTCGAGGCGCAGGAGATGCTCGGCGGCGGGCTGTCCATCCTCGCCGTCGGCCTGGTGACCTGGATGGTCTTCTGGATGCGCCGCACCGCCCGGCATCTGAAGGCTGAGTTGCACGGCAAGCTGGACGAGGCTCTCGCCATCGGCACCGGTGCCCTGGTGGCCACGGCCTTCCTCGCCGTGGGCCGCGAAGGACTGGAGACCGCCCTCTTCGTCTGGTCCGCGGTCCAGGCCACCGGTGACGGAGCCCGCCCGCTGGCCGGCGCCGTCCTCGGCCTGCTCACGGCCGTCGCACTCGGCTGGCTGTTCTACCGCGGCGCGCTGCGGATCAACCTTGCGAAGTTCTTCACCTGGACCGGCGCCCTGCTGGTCGTCGTCGCGGCCGGCGTCCTGGCGTACGGAGTCCACGACCTCCAGGAGGCGAGCATCCTGCCCGGCTTGGACAACCGACTGTTCGACATCAGCGCCACGATCCCCCCGGACAGCTGGTACGGCACCCTACTCAAGGGCATCTTCAACTTTCAGCCCAACCCCAGCGGGCTCCAAGCCCTCTTCTGGGTGCTCTACCTCGCCCCGGTCCTCTTCCTCTTCCTGCGCCCGGCCCGCATGGCGATCACTGAGACGCCGCCGCCGGCGGAAGTCCAAAAGGAAGAGGTGGCCTGAGCCTCCCCGTTCGGGGGACAACGAGCTAGGCGGCTGACCTGCGAAGAAGCCGCGCGGCTCGCTGGTGGGCCGGAAGGGAGGCGTCGTCGTCCGGGAGCGGAGCGACAACGGCCCGTTCTCGGCGATTTCCCTTTCGCAGATCCTGTTTGACCTCAGCGTGACACCGGGCACTGACAATCGCCCGTCGACCACCCCTTGGACGTCGGTCTCCTCACCTCGAACCTCGCCTTCTTCACCCGCCCGGCTATTCCCAAGCCGTGCGCGCAACCGGTGATCGGCGCGTAGCAGAGACAGCGGCCTCGCCGGTACGAAGGGACCGTTCCTAATCAGTGAGCAGGAGTGAGTCTTGGACCCAAACCTGTTCAACTGGCGCATCCCGAACGGTTGTGGATGCACTGGTCACCCGCGTTCTCGCCGCGTCCGGCGACACGGATCGTGTCCGTGGTCCGGGGATGCGGGGGCGGGTTTCCTCACGCCCGCGGGTGCCGTGTCCGGCCTGGGCGGTCCGATGCCCCACACGATCGCTCTGGTCGTGTGGGGGCGGTGCCGTCCGTCGCCGGACGCGGTGCCCGAGAGCGCGTCGCCCGATCGCGACGCCAGCGGCGTCGTGGCGGGTGGTCTTGCGGTTCTTGCTGCTGAGGGGCTTCTGCCAGTGCTCGGCGCCCCAGCGGGAGGTGTAGGCGGGGTCGACGACGACGATGCTGATGCCGAGTTCGGCGGCCATGGACACGAGCCGTGCCCGCAGTTTGGCGACGGGCATGCCGGAGATCAGCTTGCGGAACCGCTTCCTGCGGCCGTGCTTCTCCCGCGTCTTCTCCGCGCCGAAGTCCAGGTCCTCGATCGCGATGGAGACGTCTTCACGCCGTGCCCAGTGAAGGAGGCGGGTGAGGGCGTGCCTCACCTGGGCGTCCCGGTACGTGGCCGGCCCGTCGAGGTCGTAGAAGAATCGGCGGGGCTTACCCATCGGGTTGCCGTGCTCATCCAGACGCCATGCTGCGAAGTGGTCGGCGTTGGTGTCCACACCGATGAGTCCGTTTGCCCTGGCCACGGCCAGGGGAACGGTCTGGACCGGGGGAATCGTCCACGATGCGGTGAGATACCAGCGGCCCCGGTCCACGTCCAGGTGGATGCGGTAGGCGATAGCACGGTTCGCCGCTACGCGGTCGGCCCACTCTTCACCGCGGTGCCGGAAGTCGATCCGGCCGTCGAGCACGTACCGGCCGCGCGGGGCGTTGGCCAGGTACGCCAGAGGAGCCGGGAGCTTGATGCCGACCTCGCCGTCCAAGCTGACGCGGATGGTCTCGTTCCCGAAACGCTTCCCTGACTCCCCGTCTGCCTGGAGGAACCAGCGTTCGGCATCCCAGCGCTCGCGCCACTCGTGCTCGGTGAGCTGGGCAGCTTCCAGATTATGCCGGTTGCGAGCCAGTCGCTTCCCGCCCCGCACCACGTGCACGACACCGGCCTCACGGTCGGACCGCTCGCGTTCCAGCCGGTTTTCCAGCACATGCAGGCGCCGGGTCTTTTGGAACCACTCCTGCTTCGTGCGGTAGCCACCCGGCGCCCGCTTCGTGCCCTTCTGTCCGACCGGCTGGGAGAGGCGGTGCGCGATCGTGCGCACCCCGGCCTCAAGGTTCTGGATATGGGCGAGGTGGGCACGGCGCGAGAGGCCCCACTGGTCGTGGGTGGCCTTCGTGATACTCCCGGCCCAGCGGGAGGACGACTCCTCGGTCAGGGCCCGCTTGCGCTCCGCCCACTGGTCGCTGTCGTGATCGGTACCCGCCCGGCAACGTGCCTTGAGGTCGGCACAAGCCAGCGAACTCAGGTGTGCGCCCACCAGGGGCAGCACCTCACGGTCCCGCTGGGACATGCCCTTGATGCTGGTGCGGGTCGCCACCCCGGACGGGCCTAGCGCAACGAACGGCGCCTCGATCGTGCGCAGTGCGGAGTCAGCCATGCTCGGCGGCCTCCAAAGCCTTGCGGGCACGGTTCTTCGCCGACCGGCGACCGTACAGGCGAGCACAGAACGAGGTCAGCACCTCGACCATGTCGCGCACCAGGTCGTCTTGGACCTCGCCGTCATCAAGGACCACGAGGCGGCGCCCATGCGCGGACAGGGCGGCTTCGACAAGTTCGGTGTTCATCCGGCCCAGCCGGTCCTTGTGCTCGACCACCACTGTGGTCACGTCCGGATCGGCCAGCAGCCGCTTGACTTTGGGGCGGGCACCGTTCATACCGGATGCGATCTCGGCCTCCACGCGCACCACCCGGTGGCCGGCCTGCGCCGCCCACTGGGACAGCCGGGCGACCTGCCGTTCCAGGTCGGTCTTCTGGTCATGGGAGGAGACGCGGGCATACAGGCCCAGCCCGCCGATCGCCTCGGGCGCCGCGTTGACCTCCACGTTCACGAGGATCGTGCGCGGGCCGACCCGCTGAGCCGGTACCGGCAACGTCCCTTCGCGGAACCAGCGATACGCGGTCTGCGGATGCACGCCCTGCGTCTTCGCCCATTCCGTGAGATTCATGCTCTGACAACGACACTCACTCATACATGGTTACGCTCACTCATCCGACTTTGAAGAGCAGCAGTTAAAGACCCCGCGCACACACCGGGTGCGGCGATGTGGACGCTCGGAACGGTGGCGCACCCTGCTGTCAGCGACGTCGCACGAACGGCACGCGGGCGCGGGCACTCGAGTGTGAATCTGGCGGCCCGCCGCGCCGGGTGCTGGGGGAGGACGCCGTGGACGTGGGCATCGTTGCCGGGGTCGTGCGGGGCTGCGGAGCGGTGGTCCCACCTGGCCTTTGGAGGCGCGCATGCTCGGCTGCCGTACTTTGCCGTCGCGGATGCCGACGAGATCGTGCGAAGGGTGGAGGAGAACGGCGGCTCGGTGCTGATACCGGCGGCGGACGTGCCGGACGTCGGCATGGCCCGACCAACAAAATCCGTTGCCGCACCGCCCTGATCAGCGGTTCGCGTCGCATGCCGCGAGGGAGTAAATCTGGCTGAAGGGATGAATGGGGCGACAAGAAAGGGTGGACGGGGCAATGAGCGTTACCTTTCCAGGAGAGTCGGCGGCGTATCGTGCGGCACGCGACCGGCTACTCGAGCAGGAGATCGAGCTGCGTCGTGCCACCGAAGCGGTCGCGGCCGCAAGGCGTGATCTACCATCCGGTGGTCTCGTCCCGGAGGACTACGTTTTCCAGGGGGAAGGGGCTGACGGCGCCCCGGCCGAAGTAAGGCTGTCGGAGCTGTTCGCGCCCGGCAAGGACTCGCTGGTGATCTACAGCTACATGTTCCCGCGTCACCCCGGCGACCAGCGACCGGGGCCCAAAGGCGGCCGCACGGCGCAATTGAAGCTTGAGGAGGGGCCCTGTCCCTCCTGCACGGCCCTGCTGGATCAGCTGGACGGCGCGGCCGAGCACGTCACCCAGCGCGTCAATTTCGCGGTCGTGGCGAGAGCGCCCCTTTCGCGGCTCCTGACATTCGCCGAGGAGCGCGGCTGGCGGCGGCTGCGCCTGTTGTCCTCGGCCGGCAACACCTACAGCAGCGACTACCGTGCCGAGACGGCCGACGGTGCGGCCATGCCGATGCTGAATGTCTTTCGGCGCGACGGCGGGGAGATCCGCCACTTCTGGGGCTCGGAGATGCTCTACGCGCCCACCGAACCCGGTCAGGACCCCCGTCACGTAGGCACCCTTGAGCCACTGTGGAACATCTTCGACCTCACCCCGGAGGGGCGCGGAGCCGACTGGGCCGAGCAGCTGAGCTACTCATGAAACCCAACCCGGTTCATGACGCCGGGGCGCCCGGCCGGACGCGCGCACCCGGTCTGCGGCGAAGGAGGACGGACGTTGCCGCAGGTGATCGGTAGGACGACCGCGGCCGCCGCCGGGAGGAGGACGCCGTGCCTGCGGAGGCGAGCGAGCCACTGCCTCGGGGCTCCGTTGACCATGGAGCTCCCAGCTCGCGGCGGCCGGCTCACCGATGCGCCCGCCTCCAGGCCGGCCCTTGACCTTCCAGCACACTGGAGGGTCCACCGTCCAGGCACAGACGGAGCACAGTGACGGAGAGGGTGCGCCATGAAATCGCAGCCGCCCTTGCGGGCCGGGCCGTGCTGGTGGACTGGTACTGATGACGGCCGCAGGTGACCCGACTTGCTCAGGTCACCCTCACACACGTCCCGGCCGGCACCCTCGCCGGTCGGGGCGATCATGAGACCCCACAGCGATGCCGCACGCAGCGGCAGTCGGCCCCTGACACTCTGACGCATCGTCGTCGGCCCCCTGGTATCCGCGCAGCGTCATCAGGGGCTTGATCACGATTACCTTGGGTCCGTCTGAGCCTCTCATTCATTTTCCCTCCGTTCGGCCTTCACCTATCTGTGCACACAGGCCCTTCACAAGCCGCGACCGTCGGGTGCGCTCGGGGAGTTCTTCCGACCTGTGGCGGTTGGCGCAGAGGTGGAAGCGGGAGGGGGTGGTTTCGATGGTTCGGGCACGTTTCCTGTACGTGGTGCGCGTATCGCCGCAGAGACCGGATGGCGGGGAGAAGCCCGTCGGATGGCGGCTGGTCGGCGCGAACAACCGTGAACTGGGCCGCAGCGTCGAGGCGTTCGGCAGCCTCGCGGCGTGCCAGGCCGCGGTGGGCGAGCTGCGGGAGAAGGTCGCGGGGGCCCGCGTGCTCATGAGCATGTCGGATGCGGCGCACAGTTGGACGTGGCGCGTGGAGATCGAGGGGCGGGCCTGCGCCGTCGCCGGGCGGCCCTATCTGCGCCATCGCGAGTGCCAGTTCAATCTCGGCCAGTTCCTGGCCGCAGTCCCCGTGGCCCAGTTGCCCGAGGGGATGCCGAACCGGCCGCGGCTGCGCGGAGTGCCGCTGCGCGGACCCGCCCGTCCCCGGGCGGGGTCTACGCGGGCAGAGCCGGACGACGAGAGCCACGCCGTCGCGCAGGCCCATGGCCGTGACCGTGGTCGTGTCCGGGCCGGGGCGGGGGTGTGATGACCGTTGTCATGCCCGGTGTCGGACAGCCGTCCGGACCGGGTCCCGACCCCCTGGACGCGCCGCGAGTGGTGCGTGGCAGGGACGTGCCGGCGGACCGCGTGTTCCGGGGGGCGGCGCGCGGCAGCGGGGCCGTGGTCCTGGTCATCATGCTGCTGGTCGGTGTCTTCCTCACCTACCGTGCCGCCCAGGCGCTCGGCGTCGCCAAGGTTTCCTTCCTCACCACCTCGGCCTGGGAGCCGGACTCGCGCAACTTCGGCATTGCCGCGGTGCTCACCGGCACGGTCCTCATCGGCCTCGTGGCGATCAGCATCGCGGTACCGCTGGCGCTCGGCACCGCGCTGTACATCTCCGAGTACGCGCCGCGGAAGCTGAAGCGGACCCTCGTCAGCCTCGTGGACCTCATGGCCGCCGTGCCGAGCGTGGTGTACGGACTGTGGGGCGTGTTCTTCCTGCAGGGGCACATCGTCGGGCTGTCCCGCTGGATCTCCGCGTACCTCTCGTGGATCCCGCTCTTCGCGGTCGACGGGTCCGACCCGCACGACCCCCTGCAGACGACGACGGTCTACACGTCCTCCACCTTCATCGCCGGCATCGTCGTGGCGCTCATGGTCACCCCGATCGCCTGCTCGGTGATGCGCGAGACGTTCTCGCAGGCGCCTCCGGGCGAGCGCGAGGGAGCCTTCGCGCTCGGGGCGACCAGGTGGGGCATGATCCGAGCCGTCGTCCTGCCGTTCGGCTGGGGCGGTGTCATCGGCGGCACCATGCTCGGCCTCGGCCGGGCACTCGGCGAGACGATCGCCGTCTACATGATCATCTCGCCGGTCTTCGTCGTGCAGTGGCACGTCCTGCAGAACGGCGCCAACTCCGTGTCCGCGCTGATCGCGCTGCGCTACGGCTCCGCGAGCGAGTTCGGTATGTCGGCCCTGATGGCCGCGGGGCTCGCGCTGTTCCTGATGACCCTCGTCGTGAACTTCATCGCGTCCTCGATCGCGGCCCGCAGCCGCTCGGGCAGCGGGGCGGAGGCCTGAGATGACCGACCTCCTCGAGGACTCGCCCGCACAGCCGCCGACGACCGTACGGCGGGCGGCCGGTGCGGCGGACCACGAGTCCCTCGAAGTCCGCAGGAACACCTCGACCGTGCATGCCTCGGACCTCCTCGCCCTGGCCGGCGCGGCCGTCGGGTCGGCGGCGCTCACGGCCCTCCTCTTCATCTGGATCGCCCCGTTCGACTCGCTCCTCGGCTTCGTGGTCCTTGCCTACGTCCTCTTCCTCGGCCTGTACGCCGTGCTGGTCTCCTTCGACGAGAACGGCGTGACGGTACGGGACAAGGTCGCGGCGGTGCTGTGGCAGAGCCTTGCCCTGCTCGTGCTTGCGGCGCTGGTCCTGGTCGTCGCATACACCCTGTGGCGCGGCAGGTCGGCCCTGGTGCACCTCAACTTCTTCACCGAGGACATGTCGCGCACCGGTCCGCTGGAGCCGCTCACCCAGGGCGGTGTCGTCCATGCCATCGTCGGCACGCTGGAGCAGATCGCCATCTCGCTGGTGATCACGGTGCCCCTCGGGCTGGCGTGCGCGGTGTTCCTCAACGAAGTGCCGGGAAGGTACGCCCGGTTCGTACGGACCATCGTCGAGGCGATGACCGCGCTGCCGTCGATCGTGGCCGGACTCTTCATCTACGCCACGGTCATCCTCATCCTCGGCGTCGACAAATCCGGGTTCGCAGCCGCTCTGGCCCTCAGCGTGATGATGCTGCCCATCATCATCCGCGCCGCCGACGTGGTCATCCGGCTCGTGCCGGGTTCGCTGCGCGAGGCGTCGTACGCCCTCGGCGCGAGCCAGTGGCGCACGGTGTGGACCGTGGTGCTGCCCACCGCACGCTCCGGGCTCACCACCGCGGTGATCCTGGGCACCGCCCGGGGGATCGGCGAGACCTCACCGGTGCTGCTCACCTCCGGCCTCGCGAAGGGCGTGAACGCCAATCCGTTCAGCGGTCCGCAGGTCTCGCTGCCGCTGGCGACCTTCGGACTCGTGGGATCTCCCCAGCCCAGCCTGATCGTTCGTGGGTTCGGCTCCGCTGCGCTGCTGATGGTCCTCGTGCTCCTGCTGTTCGTGGTGGCCCGGGTGGTCGGCGGGCGCGGTCCGGGCGAGCTGACCCGCAATCAGCAGCACCGGCGCGTGGTGGCCTCGCGCCGCGACGCCGAGCGCATGAGCAGGCGGGCACAGCTCAGGCAGCAAGCGGCCGGGGTGCCGGGGGGCTTCCCGGACGCGGACGCACCACCGGCCGGCCCGTCCGATGCCCCTGTCCGGCCCCCGGAGTGACCGAACACCGCGCACGCCGGCCCGCACCCGCACCAGCGCGCACCGCCCCGCCCCGTACCGACCACACCGCCCAGGAGTCACCAGCCATGCCCGGATCGCCTCCGGCAACGACAGCACGCCTCCTCCCGAGAGTCGTGACCGCCTTCGCTCTCGTGGCCGCCCTCCTGCTCGGCGTCGCGATGCCGGGCGCCGAGCCCGCCGTCGCCGCCACGTACGTCCCGATCTCGGGTGCCGGATCCACCTGGAGCCAGAACGCCATCGACCAGTGGGTCGCCAACGTCAAGCAGTACGGCATGACGGTCAACTACAACCCCACGGGGTCGTCCGACGGCCGCAACCAGTTCCGCAACGGCACCGTGGACTACGCCGTCTCCGAGATCCCCTACGGCATCAAGGACTCGGGCGTCGTCGACTCGCCGCCGTCCCGGAAATACGCCTACATGCCGATCGTGGCCGGCGGAACCGCGTTCATGTACAACCTCACGATCGGCAACAAGCGGGTGACCAATCTCCGGCTGTCCGGAGAGGTCGTCGCCAAGATCTTCACCGGGCAGATCAAGACCTGGAACGACCCGGCGATCAAGGCCGACAACCCGGCGCTCGCCGCGGCGCTGCCCGCCCGCCGGATCGTGCCGGTGGTGCGCTCGGACGGCTCCGGCACCACCGCGCAGTTCACCAAGTGGCTGAGCACGAAGCACGGATCCGTGTGGGACGCCTACTGCCGCAGGGCCGGCCGCCAGACTCCGTGCGGGGAGACGTCGAACTTCCCGGTCGTTCCGGGCAGCGGCTTCGTCGGTCAGTCGGGCTCGAACGGCGTGTCCGGCTACGTCGCCGAAAAGGGCAACGTCGGCACCATCACCTACGTCGAGTACTCCTTCGCCGTGTACACCACCGGATTCCCGGTGGCGAAGGTGCTCAACGAGGCCGGGTACTACACCGAGCCGACCGCCAGGAACGTGGCGGTGGCGCTCACGAAGGCGCAGATCGAGGAGAACCCCTCCTCGCCGAAGTATCTGACGCAGAAGCTCGAAGCCGTCTACAACGACACCGACAGGCGCACCTACCCGCTCTCCAGCTACAGCTACATGATCATCCCGACCAAGCTGGAGTCCAACTTCAACGCCCAGAAGGGCAAGACCCTCGGCGCCTTCGCGTACTACTTCCTCTGCCAGGGGCAGCAGCGGGTCGACCGTCTCGGCTACTCGCCCCTCCCGATCAACCTCGTGGAGGCCGGGCTGAAGCAGGTCCGCAAGATCCCCGGCGTGGACCCCGAGAACATCAACATCAAGAACTGCCGCAACCCCACCTTCTCCAGCGACGGCACCAACACGCTGGCCAAGACGGCGCCTTACCCGCCCGACTGCGACAAGAAGGGCACGACGCAGTGCTCCACCGGCACGGGCGGCGCCAAGACCCCGACCACCGTCAACGGCTCGGGTTCCGCCTCCGGCGGCGGTTCGTCCGGCGGCTCGGCCCAGGGCGCCACGGGCGGCGGCAGCACCGGCTCCGGCGGCTCGACCGCCGGTGCGGGCGGCAAGGGTGCGGGCGGTACGACGTCCGGCACCGGAACCGGCAGCGGCGGGGCCACGGGCGGCCCCGGTGGGGCCACGATCGACCCGGACACGGGTCAGGTCATCGGGGAGAACGGCGCGGCGGCCGCCGGCGGCAGCGGTGACGCCTTCGCCGTACCCGTCACGACCTCCCGGGGCATCGGCGGCGGCATGCAGAGCGCGCTCATGGCGGTGGCGGGCGTACTTCTGGTGGCGCTCACCGTCGGACCGCCGCTGCTCAGCAGGCGGCTGAAGCGAGGCAGGTCATGATCGCCGCTCTCCGCCGCTTCGTCAGCACATCGGCCACCGTCGCGCTCGTCCTGCTCTCCGTGATCGGTGCCGCCGTGGCGGCCTCGGCCCCGTGGCCGGCCGACGCCGCCGACCGGGCCGCCGCCGGGGACGGATCCGCGGTGACCGTCTCCGGACGGGGCCCCTACGCGGATCTGAAGGTGACGGTCAGCCAGACCCGGAACCTGGTCAACCAGGCGGTGAAGATCAGCTGGCGGGGCGCTGCCCCCACGATCTCGGACACCACCTACGCCGCCAACTACCTCCAGATCATGCAGTGCTGGGGCGACGGCGCAGCAGGACCCGACCCCGAGCAGTGCCAGTTCGGCGGTTCGTCCGCACTGGACATCGGCACGACCGCCGGCGCGTTCACCAACACCCGGCAGCTGACGTACGGCGGCCTCAAGGACCCGGCCCAGCAGCTTCCTCCGGCGACCGGCACCGGCATCTCGTACGTCCCGTTCAGATCCGTCACCGGCGAGGTGAGCGCGAAGGGGAACTGGAACGACTTCTACGACGTGAGCACCACGAACGAGGTCCCCCACGCCCGCAGCGGCCCCGACGGCAAGGGCGAGGTGTACTTCGAGGCCCAGACGGCGCTGGAGGCGCCGGGTCTCGGCTGCGGCGAGGTGCCGGCCGGCGCCTCGAACGGGTCGCCGGGACGATCCTGCTGGCTGGTGGTCGTGCCGCGCGGCGAGACCGAGGTCGACGGCGGCTCGTACCGCTCCCAGCCGAGCGGACAGCTGCAGTCGTCGCCGCTCACCGCCGGCAACTGGAAGCACCGCCTCGTCGTGCCGCTGCGCTTCGAACCGATCGGCAGCTTCTGCCCGATCGGCGCCGACGAACGGAGCGCACTCGGCCACGAGATCGTCGCCGAGGCCGTCATCCGCTGGCAGCCGGCCCTGTGCCGGACCGGCAGAAAGACGATCTTCGGGTATGCCCGGGTGACCGACGACACGGCTCGCACCCAGCTGGTCTCCGACGCGCCCGGCATGGTCTTCCTGGGCCGTCCGGTCCCCGGCGACCGGGTGCCGGCCGGTCGGAAACCCGTCTACGCGCCCGTGGCGCTGTCCGGACTGACCATCGGCTTCTTCATCGAGAGCCAGGCCGGCTTCAACGCGCCCGCCGAGGTCAAGGCGCGCGACGGAGCACGGCTGACCAGCCTCAACCTCACCCCGAGGCTCATCGCCAAGCTGCTCAGCGAGTCGTATCAGGACGGCAATTCGCGCTTCGCGACGAGCACCGCCGAGAACCCCTTCAACCTCGGCCACGACCCGGAGTTCCACAAGTACAACCCCGCCTACAAGGACCTCGACTTCCGTGGCAGCCTCGGCGACGCGCTGGTGTCCGAGGCGCTGTCCGACGCGACGGGGCAGCTGTGGAGCTGGGTCGACCAGGACCCGGCCGCCCGGGAGTTCCTGAACGGCACTCCCGACACCAAGGGACGCCACGGCGACCCCGCCTTCTCCGGAATGAAGGTCAACCCGCACTACCGGGGCATCGAACTGCCCCTGAACTCCTTCCCCAAGAGCGACCCGTTCTGCCAGGAGTTCGCCGACCACCCGGACCACCCCCTGTGCATCCAGGACAAGCACCCGTACGCCTCCGACATGCACGCGGCCGCCCGCGCGGCCGCCCGGGGCGACACCCTGGCCCGGGCCAGCTGGGACGCCACCGCCACGCCCCCCGGCTACAAGAAGACGCCGCCGCAGAGCGCGGGCCGGCGGGCGGTCCTTGCCGTGACCGACACGGCGACGGCGAGCCGGTACGGGCTGGTGACGGCGAAGCTTCAGAACGCGGCGGCCCGCTTCGTCGGCCCCGACGAGGCCGGTCTGCTCGCCGGCCAGGCGGCGATGAAGCCCAGCGGCGTCGATGGAGTGCTGAGCCCCGACCCGGGCACGAAGGTCGCGAACGCCTACCCGCTCACCCTCCTCACCTACGCCGCGACCGTGCCCGAGCAACTGACCAAGCAGGAGGGCCAGGACTACGCGGCACTCCTGAAGTACGCGGCGGGCGCGGGCCAGCAGCCTGGGGTGGCGGCCGGAACGCTCCCCGCGGGGTACGCCCCGCTGCCGCAGGGCCTGCGCGCGCAGACCCGCGTCGCGGCCGACGCCATCGCGTCCCGGGCGGGCACTTCGGCCGCAGGTCCCGGTCCCGGCCCCGGCGGCGACGCGGGCGGCTCGGACGCGTCCGGCGGCGGTACGGCAGGGAGCGGCGCAGCCGCGGGCGCCGGGGCGTCCGGCGGGCAGCCGGGCGCGGCCGGAGGCGCCGACGCCTCCCCGCCCGCGGCCGCACAGCCGTCCGGGAAGCCCTCCGCGGGCGCGCCCGCCGCGGCCTCCGAAGGACCCCCCATCCGTACTCCGGCATGGGCGCTCGGCGCCGTGCGCTACGCCCTCCTGATCGCCCTCGTCGTCGGGCTCGCCGCCGCGGCCGGCGGCCACCTCCTGCCCAGGGTGGTGCCGCGGCTGTCGGCGGGACTCGCGGCCCGGCGCGCCGGGGCCACGTCACCCGGAAACCAAGGGAGGTGATGCCCGAACCCGGAACACCGACAGGTCCGCGCCAACGAACTGTCCGAACACGCGCCGGGCATCACCCGGCGAAAGCCTAACCGAGAGGTATCGCACGTGAACACGAGAAAGACAGCCATCGCCGCCGTCGGCATCGCCGGTCTCCTCACCGGCGCACTCGGCGCCGGCCAGGCCGTCGCCGACCCCTCCGGTCCGCCGCCCTACCGCCAGCTCTCCGGTGTCGGCTCCGACACCACGCAGGATGTGATGAACGGCCTGGCCAACGCCATCACCATCGGCGGCCAGAAGGTCATCGGCTCGTACGACGCCACCGGCTCCGCCCAGATCACCACCAAGGACCCCGCCACCACCCCGGGCTGCACCATCAACCGCCCCAACGGGTCCGGCGCCGGGCGCACCGCCCTGCTGAACTCGCTGCAGGCGGACAACAAGTGCCTGGACTTCTCCCGGTCCTCCAGCCTCAACCTGGGCGCCGCGAACCCCGGGCTGACCTACGTCCCGTTCGCCGTGGACGCGGTGAGCTACTCGATCACGCCCACCAGCACGGTGCCGCGCAAGCTCACGCTGAACGACCTCAAGGCCATCTACCACTGCGACCCCAACTACGTGGGCAGCGCTCCCAACTACAGCCTCACCGTGTACCTGCCGCAGGCCGGCTCGGGTACGCGCAGCTTCTGGGAGTCCCAGATGGGGATCACCGACGCCGACGTGGTCGCCGGTGTCTACCCCTGCATCAAGGACACCAAGGGCGGCGCGCCCGTCCAGGAGCACGACGGCCGTGTCCTCGACGACAAGTCGATCGTCCCCTTCTCCATCGCGCAGTACAACTCGCAGGCCTCGCAGACCATCGCGGACCTCCGCGGCCGCGCGATCCTCGGCACCGTCGACGGTCTCGCGCCGAACACCCTCAACAGCAACTTCGGTGTGAAGCGCGACGTCTACAACGTCATCCCGACCAGCAAGATCGGGACGGCGCCGTGGAGCACCGTCTTCGTCGGCCCGAACTCGCTCATCTGCCAGCAGCAGAGCGTGATCAACACCTACGGCTTCGCGACCAACGCGAACTGCGGCGACACCAGCAAGCAGACCTCCTGACGCCTCGGTGGCGCGCGTCCCACAGCGCGCCCTCGGCAGCGTCCCAACCCCCCATGCCTGACCCATCGCTCACGTAACTTCCGAATCCTTCCCAGAAGGAGAGCACGACTGTGTGGAAGAACACGCTCTCGCGGAGCCTGGCGGGTGGCCTTGCGAGCCTGGTGGCCGTGCTGGCGGGCGGCCTGGCCCTGGCCCCCTCGGCGCACGCCGCCGAGATCGGCACCGCGGCGGTCACCCCTGCGACCGGCTCCGACACCTCCAGCATGTCGCTGACCACGTCCGGCCCCTGCCCGGACAGCGCCACCAACATCATCGTCTCGGTGACCGGTTCGGGCTTCCCGGCCGGCGGCCAGAACGTGGTCGGCAACTCGCCGATCGGCACGTACGGATCGACCCCGGAGGGCGGGCTGATCATCCCGCTGTCCCAGACGATGCGCGACTACGCGAACACGGCCGGATTCACCACCCTGACGGGGAAGTACACCTTCCTCGTCACCTGCCGTACGGCCTTCAACGGCACCAGCCTCGGTGACTTCCCGGCCTCGGTCTGGTTCACGTCCAACACGGCCTACCAGAACACCGACCCGGCCGCGGTCACCGACACCACCACCTCCCTCGCCGTCAGCCCGGCCGGCCCGGTGGACGCGGGCACCCCGGTCACGCTGACCGCGAACATCGGCCCGGCCGGCGCCGCGGGCACCGTGCAGTTCCGCGACAACGGCGCGGCACTGGGCAGCCCGGTGGCCGTCGCCGGCGGCCAGGCGCAGCTCACCACGAGCAGCCTGGGCGCGGGCACCCACGCGCTGACGGCCGTCTTCACGCCGTCGAGCGCCGCCTACAACGGATCGACGTCGTCCGCGGTCTCCTACACGGTCAACGCCGCCCCGGCGACGGCGACCACGACCGCGCTGGCCGTCTCGCCCTCCGGCACGGCCGCGCAGTACAGCCCCGTCAGCATGACGGCGTCGGTGGCGCCCGCCTCGGCGGCCGGTTCGGTCAAGTTCCAGGACACGGTGGGCGGTACGACCACCACGCTGGCCACGGTGCCGGTCTCCGCGGGTCAGGCGTCCTTCACCAGCAGCAGCCTGGCCACCGGCGACCACTCCTTCTCGGCGACCTTCGTCCCGGCGAACCCCGCCGCGTACCTGGGCTCCGACTCCGGCGCGGTCCCCTACGTCATCGGCGCCTTCGCCGGTGTCACCGCCTCGCAGGACATCACCACGACCGTCGAGGCCGGTGCACTGGTCATCAGCGTCGACAACCCGCACGTCACCCTGCCTTCCCCGCAGCTCAACGCCAACGGTGACCTGCTGTCCACCGCGGGCGCCATCAACCCGGTCACGCTGACCGACACCCGCGCCGGCAACCCCGGCTGGTCGGTCAGCGGTCAGGTGACCGACTTCTCCGACGGTGGTACGCACAAGATCAACGGTCAGAACCTCGGCTGGACGCCGAAGGTGATCGACAAGGGCGCGTCGCAGACCGTCACGGCCGGCGCGGCGGTTGCCGCCGCGAACGGTGTCGCCCCCGCGGACGCGGGCACGGCCGGACTCAAGTCCTCCCGTTCCCTCGCCACGGGCACCGGCCTGGGAACCGCCCACGTCGGAGCCGACCTGGCCCTCAACGCGCCGACCTCGACCGTTGCCGGTACCTACACGGCCACGCTCACCCTGACCGCCATCTGACCCCGTCGGACGGCTCCGGGGCGGCCCCACCCCCCAGGTACTGCCGCCCCCGACCGGGACGGGCAGCGATGCCCGTCCCGGTCACACCCCCGCCCCGTTCCCGCCACGCCCGTCCTGCCCGCGCCCGATCGGACGACCTGACATGATCACCGCCTCAGCCCGCCGCATCGCCGCCGTCCTGACCAGCTGCCTCCTCGCCGCGCTTCCGGCACTCACCGCGCCCGCGTCGGCCGCCGCACCGGCCGCCTCACCGGCCCCGGCGGCGCGGCTGAGCGACGGCGGACAGGGGCGCACCACGTTCGGCGTCCAGCCGTCCGCCGCCAAGAAGCCCGACGCGCGGCCGAACTTCTCGTACGGGGCGACCCCCGGCGCCGTCGTCAAGGACCACATCGCCGTCTTCAACTACGGCAACAAGCCGCTCACGCTCCGTGTGTACGCGGGCGACGCCTTCACGACCGCAGACGGGGGCTTCGACCTGTTCGCGGCGGACCGCAAGGCGACCGACGTCGGCTCCTGGGTCAAGCTCGGCAAGAACGTGCTGAGCGTGCCCCGTCGCTCCCACGTGATCGTCCCCTTCACGATGACCGTCCCCCGCACCGCCACCCCCGGAGACCACACCGGCGGAATCGTCGCGTCGCTGTCGGCGGTACGAACGGACAGGAAGGGCAGCAAGGTCGCCGTCGACCAGCGGGTCGGCGCCCGGATCTATCTGCGCGTCTCCGGTGAACTGAAGCCGCAGCTCGCGGTCGAGGACCTCCACACGACGTACCACGGAACCGCCAATCCCTTCGGCACCGGCTCCGCGACGGTGACGTACACCCTGCGCAACACGGGCAATGTGCGGCTGGCGTCCCGTCAGGCGGTGCACGTACGCGACGCGTTCGGCGGCGAGGCCGAGGTGGCGAAGGTCCGTGACACCACCGAACTGCTGCCCGGCGCCGCCCTGAAGATCACGACATCGGCCGATGGTGTCCTCCCCGCGGTACGGGACACCACCACGGTCACCGTCGACCCCGAGCCGGTGCGCGGGGACGTCAAGCACCGCGTCCTGCCCCGCGTCACCCGTACCGCCGCGTTCGCGGCCGTGCCGTGGGCGCTGCTGATCCTGCTGCTGGTCGCCGCCGTGGCCGTGACGTCGTATCTCGTACGCCGGCGTCGGCGCCGCGGACCGCGGCCGGCCCTCGCCGGGCAGCGCAGGGCCGGGGCCGGTGCGAAGCAGGGGCTCGCCGCGTCGGCCGTGGGCCTGGCGGCGGTCCTGCTGGCCGCCGGCGCGATCGTGGCGGGCACACCCGCCGAGGCGAGGGCGGCGGACAGCGGGGGACTGGCCGTCACCCCGGCGCGGGGAAGCGACACGCAGCCCATCACGCTCACCGCGGCCGGACCCTGCCCGGCGAAGACGTCCAACGTCATCGCCCGCGTCGCCGGAGCGGGCTTCCCGCGCGGCGGTCAGATCGTCGTCGGCAACGCGCCGCTCGCCACCTATCCGAAGGCGCCCGGAGGCGGACTGTCGATACCGCTGATCTACACGATGCGGGACTACGCCAGCACGGCGGGCTTCACGACGCTCCGCGGCACCTACACCTTCACGGTCAGCTGCCTCAAGGGCGCCTTCGACCTGACGAGTCTGCGGGACTTCACGGGGTCCCTCCGGTTCACCGCGAAGGACGCGTACCTGGACGGTACGCGCGTAGCGGCCGTGGAGGGAACGGCCCCGGGCGCCGAGGCGCCGGGGCAGTCCGGACAGCCCGTACCGCCGACCGCGTCGGGGGGCGGTACGGGCGCAGGAACGGGAAACCCGGCAGCGGGGGGCTCGGCGGCACCTTCCGCGCCGCCCGCTGCCGGCGCGCCTCCGCTTGCCGCGGCGGCCGACGACGCCGCTCCCCGGAACGGCGGCACGTCCTTCGTCGCCTGGTCGGCGGGCGTTTTCGCCGTCGCCCTGCTGGCGCTCCTCACTGGTGTCGCCCACTGGGTGCGGGGCCGCCGGACGCGTACCACCTCCGAGCCCGCACCGGGCGACTGAACACCACCAACACCCACGTCCTGACCCATTGCTGAGGGAGAAAAGCACCATGCCGAGCACACGCATCACCCGGCCGACCGCCGTCCTCATCGGTTCGCTGATAGCGGCGTCCGGCGCCGTCGGGCTGGTCACCGCGACCACCGCGCACGCCGAGCCCGCCGGCTCGATGGAGGTAGCCCCGCCCACCGGCACGGACGTCGGCCTCATCACGCTGACCACCTCGGCGGCCTGCCCGCAGACGGCGACCAACATCATTGTTTCGGTAAAGGGCTCCGGCTTCCCGGCCGAGGGCCAGAATGTCGTGAGCAACTCGCCGATCAGCACCTACGGGTCCTCGCCCGGTGGCGGCATCATCGTGCCGTTGACGTTCACGATGCGGGACTACGCCAACACGGCCGGGTTCACCACACTTCAGGGCCGTTACGACTTCACGCTGACCTGCCGCACCGCTTTCAACGGCACCAGCCTCGGCGACTTCACCGCGCCGATCTGGTTCACCTCCAACACGGCGTACCAGAACACCGACCCGGCCGGTCCTTCCACGCCGCCGCCGTCCTCCTCGTCGCCCACGCCGAGCACGACGCCGACGGACACCGCGTCACCCACCGACTCCGCGACGCCGACGGACACCGCTTCCCCCACGGACACCGCCTCGCCGACGGACACCGCATCCCCGACCGACACCGCGAGCCCGACGGACACCGCGACCCCGGGCGGCGGCTCCCAGGGCATCACCACCGAGGTCAGCGGCGGTTCGAGCGGCTCGGGCGATTCGGGCGGCAAGGGCTCCCTCGCGGCCACCGGCGCCGACGCGGCCGTGCTGGGCGCGGTCTCGGCCGCCCTGGTCGCGGCCGGCGCCACCGTCGTCCGCAGGGCCCGCCGGCGCGAGGAGTTCCCGCTCACCGACAGCCCGAACGTCTGAGCCGGGGAGAGACGCCGACCATGAAGTTCCCCACCGCGCGCCGGCCCCTGGCGGTCGTGCTCGCGTCCCTGCCGGCCGCCGGTGTGCTCGCGCTCGGCGCCGGCGGCGCCCAGGCCGACGTCCCGGGTGCGATGGAGGTGACTCCCGCCGCCGGCACGGACACCAGCGGGGTCGCGCTGACCACGGCCGGGCCGTGCCCGGCGGAGGCGACCAACCTCATCGTCTCGGTGAAGGGCTCGGGCTTCCCGGCCGAGGGCCAGATCGTGGTGAGCAACTCGCCGATCGAGACGTACAGTTTCTCGCCCGGCGGCGGCATCGTCGTACCGCTGACGCAGACCATGCGGGACTACGCGAGCACGGCCGGTTTCACCACCCTCCAGGGCCGTTACGACTTCACGCTGACGTGCCGGGCGGCGTTCGGACCGGCGACGTACGGCGACTTCACCGCGCCCGTCTGGTTCACCTCCGACACCACGTACCAGAGCACCGCGCCCGCCGCCGCGACGGCGACCACCCTCGTGGCGGCCCCGGTGAGCCCCGTCGTCCAGGGCACGTCCGTGAAGCTGACCGCGACGGTCTCCCCGGCCGGTGCGGTCGGTACGGTGCGCTTCCTGGACGGGGCGGTCCAGATCGGCTCCGCGGTCGCGGTCCCGGCGGGAGCGGCCACCCTGAACACCAGCGGAATGGCCGTCGGCACGCACGCGCTGAAGGCGGAGTTCACACCGTCCGACCCCGCCGCGTACGGCGCTTCGGCCTCCGCAGCCCTGTCGTACACGGTCAGGATCAAGCCGCCGGCGGTCGTCACGCCCGCGAAGGTGACCGGCACCGCGAGGGTCGGCTCGACGGTGACCTGCGCCGTGACGTTCAGCGGCGCGACGTCGGTCACGTACGTCTGGCTCCGCGACGCCGCGGTGATCAGCGGCGCGACCGCGCGTACCCGCACGCTCGTGGCCGCCGACCACCCGCACCGGACCTCGTGCCGGGCGACCGCGACCAACAGCACGGGCAGCACGCCGTCGACCAGCCCGGCGGTGACCGTGGGACTCGGCCCCGCCCTCAAGAACGTGACGAGGCCCTCGATCACCGGCACGGCCAAGGTGGGCTACCGGCAGACCGTCAAGGCCGGCACGTGGACGCCGGCGGCCACCTCGTACAGCTACGTCTGGAAGCGGGACGGACGAGTGATCAGCGGCGCCACGCGCGCGACGTACTACCCCACCAGGGCGGACCGCGGCCACCTGCTCACCGTCACCGTCACGGCGAAGCGCGCCGGATACGCCGCGGGCTCCGCCACCTCCGTATCGCGGAGGATCGGATGACGGCACCGCGGGCCGTGGCCCACGCCGTGGCACAGGGCGACCAGCCGTCGGCGGCCGGGGGTCGGCCCGCCGACAACCCATGGCCGCCGAAGCCCGGCCGGCCGCGTGTGCCGCGCCCGGCCGCCGGCCCCGGGCTGCGCGTCGCCGCCGCCGCGCTGAGCATCCTGGGCGCACTGCTGCTCGGGTTCGTCGTGGACGCCGGTCTCGTGGGCCAGCTTCGCCACGCCCGCGACCGGCAGGTCGACTACGCGGACTTCCGCAGCGCCCTGGCCAACGGGGTGGCCCCGGTCGGCCGCTCCGGGAGCGACGGCCCGGCTGCCGCTCCCGGGGATCCGGTGGCGCTGCTGGAGATCCCCGCGCTCCACCTGCGCGAGGTCGTCGGCGAGGGCACCACGGCGGAGGACCTGGCCCGGGGCCCCGGCCACCGCAGGGACACGATCCTGCCCGGCCAGGCCGGAGTCAGCGTCATCATGGGCCGCCAGGCCACCTACGGGGGGCCGTTCGGCCACCTGGGCGAGCTGAACACGGGCGACACGTTCACCGTGACCACGGGCCAGGGCAAGCACACGTACCGGGTCATCGGTCCGCGGCGGGCGGGCGATCCCCAGCCGCCCGCGCTCGCCGCGGGCCGGGGCCGGCTCACCCTCATCACCGCCGACGGCACCCCGTTCATGCCCGGCGGCATTCTGCGGGTCGACGCGGACCTGGTCGCGGACGTCCAGCCGACACCGGCTCCCTCCCTCCCGCCGGGCGCCCTGCCGGAGGACGAGAAGCCGATGGCCACGCAGCAGGCGGCCTGGCTGCCGCTGGTGCTCTGGGGCCAGGGCCTCGTACTCGCGGCCGGCGCCCTGGCCTGGGCGCACGCCCGCTGGGGGCGGCCGCACACCTGGGTGGTCGGCGTGCCCCTGCTCGGCGCCCTCGGGCTCGCCGTCGCCGACCAGGCGGTGCTGCTCCTCCCCAACCTGCTGTGACCGAGTCTCCCGAGAACTCCCGAAGGACGTGCAGTGACCGAACAGACCACCCTCTCGCTGCCGGTGCACCCGGACGGGGCCACCGGAACCACCGGAGCCACCCTCGAGGCCCGTCGGATCTCGGCCTGGTTCGGCGACCACAAGGTCCTCGACCGTGTGTCGCTGACCATGCCGGCGAGTCTGGTCACGGCCCTCATCGGCCCCTCCGGCTGCGGCAAGTCGACCTTCCTGAGAATCCTCAACCGCATGCACGAACTCGTCCCCTCCGCCTCGCTCGCGGGTGAGGTGCTGGTCGACGGCCAGGACGTCTACGCGGCCGGACAGCGGCTGACCGACGCCCGGCGCCAGGTCGGCATGGTCTTCCAGAAGCCCAACCCGTTCCCGGCGATGTCCATCTACGACAACGTCACCGCAGGCCTGAAGCTCACCGGTACCCGCATGGGCGGCGCGGCCAAGGACGACCTCGTCGAGGAATGCCTGACCAAGGCGGGACTCTGGAAGGAGGTCCGCACCCGCCTGCGCCAGCCCGGCGGCGCCCTCTCCGGCGGTCAGCAGCAACGCCTGTGCATCGCCCGGTCGCTGGCCGTGCGGCCCAAGGTGCTCCTGATGGACGAACCGTGCTCGGCGCTGGACCCCACGTCGACCCGTCGTATCGAGGAGACGATCCGGGAACTGGCGCAGGAGGTGACGATCGTGATCGTCACGCACAACATGCAGCAGGCGGCGCGGGTTTCGGACCAGTGCGCGTTCTTCCTCGCGGAGCAGGGGACTCCGGGGGTCATCGTGGAGCACGGCCCTACGTCGGCGATGTTCACCGCTCCCGCGGACCCGCGCACGGCCGACTACGTCGAGGGCCGCTTCGGGTAGGCCGCTTCGGGCGGGGTCGGGGCTGGGAGAAGGCCCGCGAAGCGGCCCCGCCCCGCCCCCGCACCGTAAGGGGCCCATATCCCTGCGTCCCTATACTTCCCTCATGCCGCCGATAGCTCACCACCCCCACCCCGCGACCGTCGTCGCATGACCACCACCGGCACCCCCACCCGCAAGCGCCGCAGCCGCATCCTCGCCGATCTCACCCCGTTGCGGACCTCCGCCGACTACCGGCGGCTGTGGCTCGGGAACACCGTTTCGTGGATCGGGCAGGGGATGACCGCCCTGGCCATCTCGCTCCAGGTGTACGACATCACCCGGTCCACCTTCTCCGTCGGACTCGTCGGACTCTTCTCGCTCGTTCCCCTGATCGTCTTCGGGCTGTACGGCGGAGCCGTCGCCGACACCGTCGACCGGCGCAAGCTCGGGCTGTACAGCGCGACCGGGTCCGCGGTGCTGTCGGCGGCGCTCGCCTGCGCCGCGTTCGCGGGGTTCCACCACGTCTGGTTCCTGTACGGCGTCGTCGCGCTGCAGGCCGTGTGCGCCGCGCTCAACTCGCCTGCGCGGACCACGATGATCCCGCGGCTGCTGCCGCCCGAGCAGCTGCCCGCGGCCAATGCGCTGAGCTCCATGACGATGACGTCGGGGATGCTGATCGGGCCGATGCTCGGGGGGCTGATCGTCGGATACGGGGGCTATCAGACCGCGTACCTCATCGACGCCGTCGCCTTCGGTGCCGCGCTGTACGCCATGTGGCGGCTGCCCGCCATGCTGCCCGACCGGGACGGCGACGGCGACCGCGACCGCACGGCGAGGAAGCGGGCGTCGGTCCTCGACGGGCTGCGCTTCCTCGCCACCCGCCCGAACATCCGCATGACGTTCTTCTCCGACTTCTGCGCCATGATCCTGGCGCACCCGCGGGCGCTGTTCCCCGCCGTCGCCGTGCTCTGGTACGGCGGTGACGCCCGCACCACCGGGCTCCTCGTCGCCGCGCCCGCCGTCGGGGCCCTGCTCGGCGGGGTGTTCTCCGGCTGGCTGGGGCGGATCCGGCGGCACGGGGCGGCGATCCTGCTCGCCGTCGCCGCCTGGGGGACGGCCATCGCCGTGTTCGGGCTGACCAGGAACCTCTGGCTCGGGCTGTTCTTCCTCGCCCTCGCGGGCTGCGCCGACACGGTGTCCATGGTGTTCCGCCACACGATGCTCCAGGCGGCCGCGCCCGACGAGATGCGCGGGCGCCTGCAGGGCGTGTTCATCGTCGTCGTCGCGGGCGGGCCGCGCCTCGGGGACTTCCTCGCCGGGTCCGTCGCCGGCCTCACTTCCCCCGCGGTGGCAATCACCGGCGGCGGGCTCGCCTGCGTTCTGGCGATCGGTCTGCTCGCCCTGCGCGCACGCGGGTTCGTACGGTACGACGCGCGGGAGCCGACGCCGTAGGCACACGCCTGCAGCACACGTCCAGCCGCACGCGGGCGACTGGCAGACAGCCGCCAAGGCACCTAACCGCCAACACCCGGTCGCCCGAGGCGACTTCTGTTCACCCCAGACTCTTCGCAACGCCCGGAGCCACCCCTTCACCGGGCGTACGAGGAGAGACCTTCATGACCAGAGCACCCGCGAGACGGAGAGCCCGGCTGCCGGCGGCCGGGCTCTCCCTCGTACTGCTCCCGGCCGGACAGGCCCTCGGCGCGGAGACCCCCGACAGCCCCAAGGGCACTGTCGCGCCTGCGGAATCGGCTACCCGCCACACCGTCACCCTCATCACCGGCGACGAGGTCACCGTCACCGACCTCACCGGCAAGGCGCGGGCGGGGAAGCAGCTCGACGTCGGGATCTTCTCCGAGTACGTGAAGGGCGCCGTCGGCACCGGCACGATCACCGGGGCCACGCTGGAGGTGTCGTACGACCACGGGAAGACGTGGTCGAAGGTCCGGCTCGACGGCGTACGCGGCAGGTCCGCCGTATGGGAGGCATCGCTGTAGGTGCCGAAGGGCGCCGAGCACCTCTCCCTGCGGGCCTCGGCCGCCGACGACCAGGGCCGGCACCGTGAAGCAGGAGATCATCCGGGCGGTCGGCGTGAAGTGACGCGCTGACGGCTCGGAGCGGAGGCCCGGTACGGCGAAGCGGCGCCGTACCGGGCCGTTCAGCAGGTGGGCGCGTCGCCCGCAGGGCGGTCTGCGCGACGCCGCGTGTCGAGCGACCACATGTGGGTGCAGCCCGGGCACTGGAGGTGGACGACGGTCCCCTTGTTGGAGATCAGATACCGCCAGTGCACACGGCAGTTGCGCCGGTCGGCGCAGGTGGCGCAGTCACGTGAGTCGTTGCAGTTGGGGCAGGGCACCCAGGCGCGGCGGGCGATGTCGGCCTGCGGATCAATGGGCAGCCGCACGGCCTGGCTCCCCTCCGGGCAGGACACCGGCGGCCACGAGCATGTCGTACGTGCGCTGCTGCTCGGCGTCGAGGCCGGAGTACAGGAGCGCGAAGGCCTCGTCCTCGCCCTGCAGCGCGGCGATGGGGTCCCAGTCGGGACCGAGCGCGGCCACGACCTCGGCGCGTCGCCGCGCCTCCTCGAAGGTCAGGTCGATCGTGAAGGGTATGTGGCCGGGGGCGCTGTCCTGGTCCATGGCGAGACTTCCGGTGGTGCAGTAGGGGGTCTGCCCTCTCTATCAGAGGGCCGGGACGCGCGTGAAGCGCCACAGTTCGGCTGTGACTCACTTCATCAGCGCTTCGTCCCGTTACTCCCCACTCGTCACGATTCCGCACACGACGCCCAGGTCCACCAGGTCCTGCGGCCGCAGCCGCAGCTGGTCCGCGGTCGCGGGAGCGTCGGACGGGGCGCGCTTGAGGATGGCCGCGGCGAGCTCCGGCGCGATGACGGAGAAGTAACTGTCGGGCGTGGCCCAGGTGTTGCCCGGGGCGGCCAGGGCCAGGGCGCCGCCCGACCCGCCCTCCCCGATCACCAGCGTCGTCACCGGCACCCGTGCCTCGGCTATCGCCGCGAACACCTCGGCGATGGCCGCGCCCGCGCCGTCCCGCTCGGCCTCGGCGTCATTGGCGGCGCCGGGCGTGTCCACGAGCGTCAGCACGGGAAGGCCCAGCCGGTCCGCGAGCCGGATCAGCCGGGCGGCCGTCCGGTACCCGGCGGGCCGCGTCGCGGTCCCCGTCTGCGCGGCGTACGCGACGGCCCGCCCGCCTCGCAGCCCGAACCCGCACAGCATCCCGGGGTCGGTCCCGCCGCACCGGTCCCCGCGGACGGCGAGCCGCTGGTCGAAGTACGCGTCGAGATAGGCCCCGCCCCTGGGCCGCCCCGCCGACCGGGCCTGCTGCACGGCATCCCAGCCGGTGGGCGCGACGGCGGTGCCGCCGAGGGCGGCGGGCGGCGGCGCGGGAGCGGGGGAGGACGAACCGCCGGTCAGGAGCGCCAGCCACAGCGCCAGCGTGGTGCGCAGCTCCTCCGGGCGGACGATCGCGTCGATGTGGCCCGCTGCCAGCTGACCCTCCGCCGTGTACGCGGCCGGGTCGGCGTCCGGCGGGCGGACGCGGGAGCCCGCGAAGCCGATCTGGGCGCCGGGCAGGGCCAGGATCACGTCCGCTCCCGCGCCGAGGGTGGCCCAGCCGCCGCCCGTCGTCGGGTCGCGGACGACGGCGACCTGGGGGAGCCCGGCCGCGCGGACGAGGGCCGAGGCGCGGGCCACGCGCTGGAGCTGGGTGAGGGCGACCATGCCCTCCTGCATCCGGCTGCCGCCGGTCGCGATCAGCGACACCAGCGGGAGCCGCGCGGCGTGTGCGTGCGCGTACGCCGCCTCCAGCCGGTTCCCGGTCCGCTCACCCAGCGACCCGCCCATGAAGCGGAACTCGAACGAGACGACCACGGCACGCCGCCCCCCGATCTCCGCGGTGCCCCAGACGACCGACTCCTCCTCGCCGGTACGGGCCACCGCCCGCGCCCGCGCGGCGCCGTACCCGGCCCACCCGAGCGGCCCGTCACCGGCCTCGGCCCCGCCCGCCGCGACCGCCGCGGCGCCGGTTCCGGGCGTGGGCGGTCCGTGTTCCGTGAACTCCTCCGCGAGCAGCGCGATCGCCTCGCGTGCGGTCAGCCCGTCAGACATCGGCCCGGCCGTCCGTCAGCGCCCGCTTCATGATCTTGCCCATGTCGTTGCGGGGCAGGGCCTCCAGGAAGCGGACCGTGCGCGGGCGTTTGTGCGGGGCCAGCTGTCCGGCCACATGGCCGGCCAGCTCATCGGCGGAAGGCGGCCGCGCCGGATCCACCGGCACCACCCACGCGACCACCCGCTCGCCCAGATCCGCGTCCGGCTCCCCGGTCACCGCCGCCTCGCGCACCCCGGGGTGCTCCAGCAGCGCGTTCTCGATCTCGCCGGCGCCGATCTTGTAGCCGCCGCTCTTGATCAGGTCCGTCGCCCTGCGGCCCACGATCCGTACGTAGCCGTCCGCGTCCCTGACCGCCATGTCCCCCGTACGGAACCAGCTCCCGTCGAACGCCGCCGCCGTCGCGTCGGGCCGGTTCAGATACTCCGTGAAGAGGTTCGGGCCGCGCACCTGGATCTCGCCGACCGTCTCACCGTCCCACCCCGCGATCTCCGAGCCGTCGTCCTCCACCAGCCGCAGCTCGACGCCCGGCAGCGGCAGACCCACAGAGCCGGGCCGCGGCTCCCCGTCCACCCGCACACTCGTGTTCATGAGCGTCTCGGTCATCCCGTACCGCTCGACGACCCGCCGCCCCGTCGCCGCGAAGATCCGCTCCTGGTCATGGACCGGCAGCGCCGCCGAGCCCGACACCAGCAGTCGCGCGCCCGCCAGGGCCTTCCGCAACTCCGGGTCGCCCTCCACCGTTTCGGCCAGCCGGTGGTACATCGTCGGCACGCCGAACAGCATCGTCCCGCCCGCCCCGAGCTCCCGCGCCACGCCCTCCGGCGAGAACCTCCCGAGGTGCCGCACCGAACCACCCCGTCGCAGCGGCCCCAGGACCCCCAGGATCAGCCCGTGCACATGGAACAGCGGCAGGGCCTGTACGAGGACGTCGTCACCGGTCCACGCCCACGCGTCCTCCAGCGCGTCCAGCGTCGCCGCGATCGCCCGCCGGGGCAGCACGGCACCCTTCGGCGGGCCCGTCGTGCCCGAGGTGTAGACGATCAGCGCGGGCGCACCCGGGTCCGGCTCGGCCGGAAGCGGGACCTCCGGCCGGCCGGACACCGCCGACACCGGGATGTCCAGCCGCGCCAACCCGCCCAGCACCGACGGAAGTTCGTCCCCCGACCCCGCCAGCACCAGCGAGGGCGCGCTGTCGCCGACGATGTGCGCCAGCTCCCGCTCGCCGGTCTTCGGGTTGAGCGGCACCGCGGGCACCCCCGCCAGCAGCGCGGCGACCACCCCGACCGCGGTCTCCAGCGACGGCGTGGCCCACACCGCGACCCGCCCCGCTCCCGCGATCCGGCCCGCCAGTGCCCCGGCCGCCGCGGCGAGTTCGCCGTACGTCAGCGCGCGGTCGCCGAAGCACAGCGCGGGCCGGACGGAACCCTCGTCACCCGCGGCCAGGGCCGGGAAGAGAGCACTCACTCGTCATCCTCCTCAAGTCACGCGCGCACAGGGCTGTTCATCCTTGCCCGCAGCCCCCACCATTCTCCCGGATTACTCACCGAGGGGGATGCCGTGGCCGCACCGCGCGCAAGACTGATCATGCTCTTCGCAGTCCTCGCCGCGCTCCTCGTCCCACCGGCCCAGGCCCAGGCCCGGACGCGCGCCACGCACAACCCCGTCGTCCTCGTCCACGGCTACAACGCCGACCCCGGCGTCTGGGGCAGCCTCCGCGACGACCTCAAGGCCGACGGCTACACCGACGCCGAGCTCTTCTCCTGGGGCTACGACACCCACCGGTCCGTCAACGAGACCCTCTCCGGCCTCTTCGCCTCGTACGTCGACGACGTCCGCCGCCGGACCGGCGCCGACCGCGTCGACGTCGTCGCCCACTCCTTCGGCAGCCTCGTCACCCGCTGGTACGTGAAGTTCGGCGGCGGCACCGGGACCGTCGCCCACTGGGTCTCCCTCGGCGGCCCCAACCACGGCACCTCCGTCGCCTGGGCCTGCGCGCTCTGGGACCAGGCCTGCCGCGACATGACCCCCGGCTCATACGTCCAGACGAACCTCGCATCGGGCGACGAGACCCCGGGCGGGGTGAGCTACGCGACCTGGTGGTCCAACTGCGACGAGATGATCAACCCGGACAGCAGCGTCCCGTTGACCGGAGCCACGAACAACGCCGCCGGCTGCCTCGACCACAACGCCCTGCTCGGCGACGACGCGGTCTCCCAGGGCGTCCGCGCATTCCTGCACAGCAACCCCGCTCGCTGATCCGGCCTGATCCAAAAGAAGCCCCCTGGTCCGCTGGGCCACCCGATGTGGCTGGGCCGTACGGCTCACGGCAGCGGGAGAGCGACCTTCACCGCGTACACGGCCACCAGGCCGTACCCCACGCGGAACGTCCAGGCACGCGCCCGCGCGCCGATCCGTGAACCCGCGAACCCGCTCACGGAGACGAGCAGCTGCTGCCACACGAACGACGCGGCGAACACCCCGGCCACGAACGCCACCCCGGCCGTGCCACCGCCGAGCGCGGCGCCCTGGGCGGTGGTGAGGGCCGCGAAGTACAGCGCGGTCGTGGGGTTCACGAGTGTCAGCGCGGCGAACCGGATGAAGGTCCGCACGGCCCCACCGGACCCCTCCGCCGCCGTGGTCGCCGTCGCGGCGGCGTCGACCGCCTGGCGTGAGGCCCACAGCCCCCGGACCGCGATCACCATCAGCACGGCCGCCGACACCAGCCGCACCCACGCCTCGACCCCCGAGAGCACGGCAGCGACCAGCGGGCCGAGGGCCGTCGCCACCGCCGCGTACGCCATGTCGACCACCGCCACCGCGGCGGCCGCGGCGACGGCGCCGCGGCGCTCGCGCATCCCCTCCTGGATCAGCAGGACCCCCACCGCACCCAGCGGCATCGCCACGCCAAGGCCGGCGGCCGCGCCGGCGACCGCAGTCGTCCATGTCTCGCTCATGGCGCACACGATCGGACCGCGCCCGCGGCCCGCGCGGCCGGATTACGGTCCGCACTGCGACAATCGCAGTATGGACCGCCTCGACAGTGAAATCCTCGGCGTGCTGCAGGAGGATGCGCGGATCTCGTACCGCGATCTGGGTGTACGGGTCGGGCTGAGCGCGAACGCGGCCGCCGACCGGGTGCGGCGGATGCGCCGCGAGGGCGTCATCCGCGGCTTCACGACCCTGGTCGACCCGGCGGCGGCCGGGGCCCGCGAGGGCCTCGTCGTCTTCATCGACATCACGCTGCGCCTGGACACGACGAACGAGGAGTTCGAGGACGCTGTGCGCCGCTTCCCCGGCATCACTGAGGTCGTCCACGTCACCGGCGCCCACGACTACCTCGTCCGCGCCCGCGCCGCCGACCCCGCGGCGCTCGACACCCTCCTGCGCCGCCTCAAACGCGACGCGGGCGTCGCCCAGTCCAGCACCCGCATCGCCTTGCGCACGGCGCGCTAGCCCTCCGGACGGTTGCCCGACACCGAGGTGGGCCGCCCGGCCCGGGTCGCCGGCCGGCCCCTAGGAGTTCGTCCTGGGCCCCCAGCGGAACGCCTGCCCGCAAAACATGCCCACCGGGGCGAGCCCCACCGGTGACCCTCCCCGGGGACGCGTAGGGGTCGTGTTCTGGACGTAAAAGCGCCCGCAACTCGCGCGAAGCGCGGTGAGGACCGCAGTCCAGGACACGAGCCCCGGAGCGGACCCGGACGGCAACTGCCCGGTACCGGGCACCCCCGACCACCCAGCCCGTCCGGCGCTTGAGGACGGACACGCGGGCCCACCGCGCGGTGCCGGCCACACTTCAAGCCCGTCCGGCGCTTGAGGACGGACACCCCGGCCGACCGCGCCCCGCGCCGCCGCCCGCCGCGCCCCGCCCACCGCGCCCCGCAAACCGTGCCCCGCGCCGCCGCCCAGCGCGCCCCGGGGGCAGTCGTGGGGGCCCGGGGCCGTCAGCCCCCGGTCCACGTCGTCGTCGTCGTGCCCGACCCGCCGTCCTCCCGCACCCCGTCGTCCGTCACCGTCAGCCGCACCCCCGACCCCCCGCCCGGAAGCCTCACCGTCGCGTCGACCTCCACGTCGATCGCCGTCACCCCGGCACGCCGGTGCGCCGCCGCGAGCGCGCCCCGCAGGGCCGCCAGCAGCCGATCGGCCTGCGGCTCCTGCACCAGCGCGTCCACCGCCCCCGTGAAGTGCACGGAGGGCTGGAAGCCGAGCAGTACCGCCGCCCCGCCCGTCTCCCTCAGCACCCGCCCCCGGAACGACGTCGGTGCCTCCGCCGGCGGCTGCTGCAGCGCGAAGATCGCGGTGCGGACCTCCTGGATGGTGGAGTCCAGCTCGTCCACGGCCCGCCCGAGCAGCTCGTCCTCCCCGGACCCGGCCCCCACCGCCCGCCGCCTGGTCGACTCCAGCATCATCTCCGTGGCGAAGAGCCGCTGGACGACGAGGTCGTGCAGATCGCGGGCGATCCGGTCGCGGTCCTCGTACACGGCGAGCTGCTCCCGGTTGTGCTGCGCGTCCGCGAGGACCAGCGCCAGCGCCGCCTGGGAGGCGAACTGCGAGGCCAGCAGCCGGTCCACGGCCGTGTACGGCCGGCCGCCGCGCCGTCTCGGCAGGGCCAGCGTGCCGATGAGCTTCCCGCCGCTCTGCAGCGGCAGCATCATCGAGGGCCCGAAGCGGTGCCGTACATGCGTCGTCATACGGGGATCGGTCGCGGAGTCCTCGATGAACACCGGCTCGCCGCCGAGGAGTTGGACGAGCACGTCCGACCCCGGCTCGATCGTCGTCCCGATCAGGTCGCCGGGGTCGTCCAGCGTGGAGGCCGCGACGATCTCCATCCCGCCGTCCTCCGTGGGCTGGAGGATCACCCCGGCGGAGGCGTCCGCGAGCTTCCGCGCCTGCTCGGCCACGGTCATCATGGCGTCGGCGGCGGTCTCCCCGGTGAGCAGCGCCGTCGTCACCGCGGCCGCGCCCTCGATCCAGCGCTCGCGCTGACGCGCCGCCTCGTAAAGCCGCGCGTTGCCGATGGCGATGCCGGCCTGGGAGCCGAGGACGCGCAGCAGCGCCAGGTCGTCGTCCGTGAAGGTTCCGGAGCGTTTCTCGGTGAGGTAGAGGTTGCCGAACACCTCCGTGTGCACCCGGATCGGTACGCCGAGGAACGAGTGCATCTCGGGGTGGCCCTCCGGCACACCGCACGAGCGCGGATCGGCCGTCAGGTCGTCGATCCGCAGCGGCCGTGGATCCTCGATCAGCGCGCCGATGAGTCCGCTGTGCCCGTCCGGGAGGGGGCCGATGCGCTCCCGCTCGTCGTCGGTCAGCCCGGTGGTGAACAGTTCGGTGATCCGGCCGCGCTCGGGGTCGACGACGCCGAGCGCCCCGTACCGGGCGCCGATCAGCTTGGCCGCCCAGTCCACGATGTGCTGGAGGGTGGCGCGCAGTTCGAGGTCGGTGCCGACGCTCAGCACCGCTTCCAGCAGCATGGGCAGCTTCGCCGGAGCCCGCCCTGACGCCCTGCCGGCTCCGCCGCCCTCGCTCCGACCCGGAGGCATCCTGGCGTCAGGCGGTGAGCGGATCGAGGATCATCGCGTTGATACGGCCCTCCAGCATCTCGCCGAGCCCCAGCACCGCGCACACGTCGGGCCGTTCGGCGATGTGCACCGGCATTCCGGTCGCGTCGCGCAGCATCTGGTCGAGTCCGGGCAGCAGTGCGCTGCCGCCGACCATCATGATCCCGCGGTCGGCGAGGTCGGCGACCAGGTCGGGCGGGCACTCGCGCAGGATCTTCCCGATGCCGTCGAGCACGGCGGTGAGCGGCGTGTGGATGGCGTCGCGTACGGCGGCGGTGTCGACCTTCACCGAACGGGCGAGCCCGGTGGCGACGTCGCGGCCGTGGATCTCGGTGACGGCAGGCCCGCCGAGGGTGAGGCCGTTGCCGCTGAGGGCGAGCTGGAGGGGGCGTACGGACTGGCTGGGCAGCATCAGCTCGTGCTGGTGGCGCAGGTGCTGGATCACGGCGTGGTCGACGGCGTCACCGCCGATCGGGATCCGTACGGCGGTGACGATCGAGCCGAGCGAGAGGACGGCGACCTGGGTGGTGGCGGCCCCGCACGCCATGATCATGGTGGCGGTCGGCTGCTCCACCGGCAGCCCGCAGCCGACGGCCGCCGCGATCAGCGTGTCGACGAGCTCGACGCGCCGGGCGCCGAGCCCGACGAGCGTCTCCACGGTGGCGCGCTGCGCCAGCGGATCGGCCTCGTGCGGGGTGCAGGCTGCGGCACGCAGCCGGGGCTTGCGGCGCAGCTGGCGGCGGAGCTTCTCGCCGAGCAGGTGGCGCAGCATGCGCTGGGCCATCTCGATGTCGACGACGGTGCCGCCGGAGACGGGGCGCATGACGCGGATGTAGTCGGGCGTCCGCCCGGTCATCTTCTCCGCGAACTCGCCCACGGCGATGAGCGCTCCGTTGCGGGTGTTGACGGCGGCCACGCTCGGCTGGTCGACGACGAGCCCGAGGCCCTTGACGAAGACGCGGGTCCTCGCGGCGCCCAGGTCGACGGCGACATGGCAACGGCGCAACTGCTCAAGACTGACGGTCATGGCAGGTCCTCCCGGGAGCGGTTCTCTTCGCATGGTGCGATCGCCCGCGGCCCGGCGCGCGCTGGGCTGGGCCGGTCGGGGGCGGGGGAGGGGCACGTATGTGACGTCACATCAGCCGCTGCAACAGCCCCCACGTGAACTCCGCGATGCACGGCTTTCCGCCGGGCAGCGTGAAGGCCAGCCGCCAGCGGGTCGGGGCCGTACCCTCCATGGGGCGTACGGGGGCGAAGGCCCTGGCCACCTCGTCGACCGTGCAGGACCAGGGGCGCAGATCGTCCTCCGTGCGCAGCTCGGGACCCGCCGCCTCCGGCGCCCGGACCAGCCATTCGTTCCACACCGCCCCGCCCGGCGCCGACAGCACCTCGAAGCGGAGGTCCGGCCAGAGCGGTACGGGCCACAGGAGCGCGTCGCACTCCAGGTCGCCGATGCGGCGGCGGGCCGTGGACTCGGGTTCGCCGAGCACGGACCGGTAGCGGGCGAGGGAGCCCCGGGCGCGCGGGGAGCGGACCATCGCCTGCCAGCGGCGGTTCGCCTCCCTCATGTCGGCGATCGACGCGCCGAGTCGGTGGCGGGCATCCTCGACGAGGTCCGGCTGGTGGTCGGCCATCCGGCGGAGCAGGACGAGCTGGAAATCGAGCGGCCCGAAGCTGTTCATGCGTCCCATCCTGCCCGCCGTCGGGACCCGTGCAGACGGGCCGGCGCCAGGCGCCCCGCCATGGAATCCTCGATTCCACACAAGATCCTCACAGACGCGGCTACCTCTGTTGTCCAGAGCCTGCGTACGCTGCGGGCGCCATGGACTACTGCCACCAGTGCCGTCGGCACCTCAACGGGGCTCTGGCGTGTGCCGGATGCGGTACCCCTGCGGAGGAGCTCAGGCATCACAACCCCGCCGCGCCCGCGGATGACGTCGTCATCGAGCTCGGCGGTGCGTACGACGGCGCGTACGACGAGGACCGGCCGCCGGCCGGGCGCCGCCGCGCGCCCGCACAGGGCCGGCGTGCTGCCCGCCGCCGGGCCTCCGGTGCGCGCAGACGCCGCAAGCGCGGGCGCAAGGTGCTGATCGGGACGGTCGGTCTGGCGCTGGCGGCGGGTGCGCTGAGTCTGACGGAGCTCGCGCGGGAGTCGGTGTGGGACGACGGCGCGTCCGTGGAGGTCCGCGAGCAGGAGTCCGTCGAGGTCGACGACATACCCGACCCGACCAGCAGCGACGAGCCGGCGAGCGGGCCCAGCGAGGTGAGCGAGCCCCCCACCACGTCCTCGGCCGCGGCCCGGCCGGGCACGGACGGTGCGGGGCGCGGGAGTGGGCGGCCCACGGTGGCGTCGTCCTCGCAGGCCGCGCCGTCTGCGTCCTCGGCCCCGACGGGGCCGACTCCGAGCAGTGACGTTTCGCCGTCGGGCACGGGCGCCCCCGGGGACCCGTCTCAGTCGTCCTCGGCGCCCCCGCCGCCCCTTGCACCGACCCCCACGCCGTCCCCGACCGAGACGTGCACGTGGTTCCTGTTCTTCTGCGCGTGAGGACCACCCGCGCGTACCCGGTACCGGCGGGCGGGCCGAAGTGTCCGCCCTCAAGCGTCGGACGGGCTTGAAATGCACCCCGTACCGGCGGGCGGGCCGGGGTGTCCGTCCTCGAACGCCGGACGGGCTCGAAATGCGTCCCGTACCGCCGGCCGGCCCGGGATGTCCGTCCTCAAGCACCGCACGGGCTGAGATTGTGTCCGGCACCGCCGGGCGGGCCCGGGTGTTCGCCCTCGCACGCCGAACGGGCTCCAGGGGAGCCCAACGTCTCCACGCTCGCCAAGGCGTAGGGGAGAGGTTCGGGACGGAGTCCCGAACGGGGCCGGGGGCGGAGCCCCGCACCGCAGGCGCCCGCCCACAGCCGCCACCTCGCCGAGGCCCTACGCGACCCGTTCCCCCAGCATCCGCTTCAGCAGGTCCCGCAGCACCGTTCGCTCCTCCGCCGACAGTTCCGCCAGCGGCTCGCGCGCGAAGCCCAAGGATTCCCGCAGCCGGCGCGCCGTCTCCCGGCCCTCGGCCGTCGCCGCGGCGATCTTGACGCGGCGGTCGGCCGGGTCCGAGCGGCGCTCGACGAGGCCGCGTGCCTCGAGCCGGTCGACTATCCCCGTCACGTTCGACGGCTCGCACTTCAGCTTCTGCGCGATCCGACGCATGGGCGTGGCCTCCAGCGACAGCAGCCCCAGCACCCGCGCCTGGGCGCCGGTGAGGGCGTGGCGGCTCGCGGCCTCCTCGTACTCGTCGTAGTAGCGGGCCACGACGGTGCCGATGAGATCGACGACCTCGAGGGTCAACGGGTCGGTGTCGGGACGAGGTGTGGTGGACATGCCCCGCAGCATACCGTGATACTTGACAACCTGAAATATTGAGGCGCATGGTTGTTTCAGTACCTGAAGCTTTTCTAGGAGGCACAGCACCATGTCCGCGTCCGTACTTCCCTCCTCCGGCCGTGAATGGCACCTCGTCGCTCGCCCGCAGGGCTGGCCCAAGCCGGAGGACGTCGCCCTGCGCGAGGCGCCGGTGACCGAGCCCGGCGACGGCCGGATCCTCGTCCGCAACCTGCACTTCTCGGTCGACCCGTACATGCGCGGCCGGATGAACGACGTGAAGTCGTACGTTCCGCCGTTCCAGCTGGACAAGCCCATGGAGGGCGGCGCGGTCGGCGAGGTCATCGCCTCGAACGCGGAGGGCTTCGCGGTCGGCGACCACGTCCTGCACGGCCTCGGCTGGCGCGAGTACGCGGACGTGCCCGCCCAGCACGCCACCAAGGTCGACGCCTCCCTTGCCCCCCTCTCCGCGTACCTCGGCGTGCTCGGCATGACCGGCCTCACGGCGTACGCGGGCCTCTTCGAGGTCGCCTCCTTCAAGGAGGGCGACGCGGTCTTCGTCTCCGGCGCCGCCGGTGCCGTCGGCAGCCAGGTGGGCCAGATGGCGAAGCTGAGGGGTGCCTCCCGCGTCATCGGCTCGGCCGGCTCCGACGAGAAGGTCAAGCTCCTCGTCGAGGAGTACGGCTTCGACGCCGCGTTCAACTACAAGAACGGCCCCGTGGCCGAGCAGCTCAGTGCGGCCGCCCCCGACGGCATCGACGTCTACTTCGACAACGTCGGCGGCGAGCACCTGGAGGCCGCGATCTCCTCGCTCAACGCTCACGGCCGCGCCACCATCTGCGGAATGATCGCCCAGTACAACGCGACCGAGCCCACCCCCGCACCGCGCAATCTCGCCCTGGTCATCGGCAAGCGCCTGCGCCTGCAGGGCATGCTCGTCAACGACCACGCGGCGCTCCAGCCGCAGTTCGTCCAGGAGGTCGCGGGCTGGCTGCGCTCCGGCGAGCTCAAGTACAACGAGACCGTCGTCGAGGGCATCGAGCACGGCTTCGACGCCTTCCTGGGTCTGCTCCGCGGCGAGAACACGGGAAAGATGATCGTTTCGCTCACCCGGTAGGCTCACCTCAGCCGTCGCGGTCGTGGGCGCGAGCCGCGGCGAACCACAGAAGGAAACATCTTTCATGTCGATCCAGCAGTCCGACGTCCTGTACACCGCTGTCGCCACCGCGGAGAACGGCCGTGACGGCCGTGTCGCCACCGACGACGGCAAGCTCGACGTCGTCGTCAACCCGCCGAAGGAGATGGGCGGTTCCGGCGCCGGTACGAACCCGGAGCAGCTCTTCGCCGCCGGTTACAGCGCCTGCTTCCAGGGTGCGCTCGGTGTGGTCGCCCGCCAGGAGAAGGCCGACATCTCCGGTTCGACGGTCACCGCCGAGGTGGGCATCGGCAAGAACGACGACGGCTTCGGTCTCATCGTCAAGATCTCCGCGGTGATCCCGAACGTGGACGCCGCCACCGCGAAGGACCTGCTCGAGAAGGCCCACCAGGTGTGCCCGTACTCCAAGGCCACCCGCGGCAACATCACGGTCGAGCTGGCTGTCTGACCCGTTCGAGGGGAGGGCCGCACCCCGACCGACCGGGGTGCGGCCCTCCCTTACGGTCCCTGACCGGCCCCCTACGGTCCCTGACCGGCGCACCCCACGGTCCCTGACCGGCGCCTTCCGGCCCCCCGATAGGGTGTACGGCATGCGTGATCTCCGGGTGGGCTTCGGCTATCTGATGAAGGGCCAGCGATGGGTCGGCCGGCACGGCCGGTGGTTCGGTTTCGGGCTGCTGCCCGGGCTGATCACCCTGGTGCTGTACGTCGGCGCGCTCATCGGGCTCGGCTACGGCGCCGACGACCTGGTGGGCTGGGGGACGTCGTTCGCCGACGGCTGGTCGTCGCCGTGGCTCGGGCTGTTCCGGGGCTTCCTCACCGGACTGGTCTTCGCCTTCGGCCTGTTCCTCGCAGTGATCACCTTCACCGCCGTGACCCTGCTGGTCGGGCAGCCGTTCTACGAGTCGCTCTCCGAGCAGGTCGACCGCACCGAGGGCGGCGATGTCCCCGAGTCCGGGCTGCCGCTCTGGCGGGAGCTGTGGATCTCGGCCCGGGACAGCGTCCGGGTGCTGCTGAGGGTCGCGCTGTACGGCGTACTGCTCTTCGCGCTCGGCTTCGTCCCGGTCGTCGGGCAGACCGTGATCCCCGTGATCGGCTTCTGCGTCTCCGGCTTCTTCCTCGCCCACGAGCTCACCGCGGTGGCGCTGCAGCGGCGCGGCGTCGAGCTGAAGGAGCGCCTCGCGCTGCTGCGCGCCCGTCGCATGCTCGTCCTCGGTTTCGGCGTCCCGCTCACGCTCGCCTTCGTCGTCCCGCTCGTCGCCGTCTTCCTGATGCCGGGCGCGGTCGCGGGTGCGACGCTGCTGGTACGGGACCTGACGGCGCCCCGGCCCGAGCCGGGGCCCGCGCACCGGGCGCCGGACCCGGCGGCCCCGAACCCCGGCCCGAGCCGGAACCCGTCGATGCCGTCGTCGCCTTCGTCGCCTTCGTCGCCGTACGGCTTCAGCAAGAACGAGGCCCGGTCCTAGGAGCTGCCGCTCGCCCGACGTCGACGTCACGCGAGCGGCAGCTCCACGACTGCGAGCCCGGGCACGTCGGTGCCCGCCGTGGCGAGCAGCGTGCCGTCAGGGCCCCAGACGGCACTGCCCCCTGCGCACTCACCGGCCTCCGTGCTGGGCCCCACGAGGTTGCCGAGCAGCACGCACAGCCCGTTGTCCCGTGCACGGGCCGGGTAGACCGTCTCGAAGGAGTCGTTGCCCACGGCGAGTGCCGAACTCGCCACGTACGCCTGGCAGCCGTCGGCACCGGCGCGCTCGGCGACCTCGGGGAAGCGATTATCGTAGCAGACGGCGAGCGCGAACCGGATCCCGTCCAGGGTGAAGCGGCCGTCCGCGGAGCCGGGCGCGAAGGTGTCGTTCTCCGCGCCGTGCAGAAACTGCTTGTCGTAGCGGGTGAGCAGCTCGCCGTCCGGGCCGAGGACGAGTGACGCGATGGCGGGCCGGCCGCCGTCCGTCCGCGCCGCGCAGTTGACCACGGCGGCCGTGGAGGTGGCGCGGCAGGCCTCCCGCAGCCCCGCCAGCCGGGGGTCATCGGGCGCCGTCCACAGGCCGGGGTCCGCGGCGAGCAGGCCCAGTTCGTACCCGGTGGTCGCCAGTTCGGCGAAGACGACCAGCCGGGCACCGCGAGCGGCCGCCGCATGGAGCAGGCCTTCCATGGAGCGGACGTTGGCCGGTATGTCACCTGGCACCGGGACGAACTGAGCAGCTGCGACGATCATGCGTTCATCATGGCCGAAGTCGTCAGCTGTTCGCTGCCGCCACCACCGCCACCGCCACGATCGCCCGCACCCGGGCGATGATGTCCAGCCGGTTCCGCACGAAGACGGGATCGGTCACCGTGCCCGTCGCCGGGTCGGTGTTGCCCGTGCCGAACTGCAGGACCGGGGTGTGGACATGGCCGGCCGGCAGCGTGTCGTGCAGTCCGAGGCGGTCGCGGAGCAGGGTGGCCCGGTAGGCGATCTCGTTGGAGAGGTAGTTGCCGCCGCCTCCGGCGCGAGCCGTCGAGCCGGGCGTCGGGCCTTCGGGGCGGACCACCGGGTCGGTGCCGCCCGCCGGTATCTCGGTGACCGACGTGTTGTCGTACACCGGGAAGCGGCCCGTGCTCGCGGCGACGATCGCCGCGTACGGGAGCGTCGTCGACGTCCACTGCGGCTGCGAGGCCGGGTCGGTCACGGGCACGGTCTCGGTCCGCGACAGATTCTCGTTGTCAGGGAAGCCGCCGCGCCAGGCGCCGTTGGTGCGCTCGATGTCGAACCTGCCGACGCGCCCCTGGCTGACGGTGGTGAGCAGATCGGCCTCGGGCAGCCGGTGGCGCAGGGTCCGCTCCACCGTGCCCGCCGCGAAGTCGGCCCAGCGGACGGGGAAGACGACCGTCTCGATCCGGGCCCGGCCCCCGTCCGCCGTACGGATCCAGGTCCCGTCCAGGGCGAGGGCGGTCGCCCCGCTCGGATTGCTGATGCGGATGTCGCGGTCCAGCGTGAAGGGGTCGAAGCCGGTCAGCACGATCCGCTTGAAGCCCTTACCGCCGGGGCCCCTGTCGTCGGGGCCCGTGCCGTGGGGGAAGCGGAGCGAATCCTGGCCTCGCGAGGTCTGCTCCAGCCGGTCGAGCAGCCCGGCCCGCGCGGCTTCGGACAGCCCGAACCCGGGCTGCCACTGCCGCAGTTCCCGGGTCATGCCGAGCCGTGCCCAGTACAGCGGCCGGTCGTCGTCGCGGCTCAGATCGCCCCGCACGGCGCCCTTGCCCTGCGCCCGGTCGACGGCCCGCCGCCACAGTCCGGCGCCGTGCCGGTCGACGGCGCGCCTGGCCGCGGCGTACGAGTCCGCGGCCCCCAGCGCCTTCGCGAACTGCGGTGCCACCGCGTCGAATCCACTGCGCCGCAGGATCTCCTGCGGTGCGGCCCCGTCCAGCCGCTGCTCCTCCACGGTGGCGACACCCGGCACGTCCGCTGCGCCCGCCGGCGCCGTACCGAGCATCGTGCAGGCCACCGCCGAGACGACCAGCACTCCCAGTGTCCGCCGCACGCCGCATCCCTTCCCCAGACGACCAATCCGAAGTCGCCAGTATCGGGAAGGAGTTGGGTTGTGAACAGAGGGACTAGCGTGGCTCCAGCAGTTTCAGGAAGTCACGGAACGCCGCCGGCATGTCCACCGACTCCGGGGCCAGCAGCCACTGGTACTGCAGTCCGTCCATGACCGCGGTCAGCAGCGGAGCCACCCGCTCCGGGGTGAGTCCGCCCGGCAGGCGGTCGCCGTACTCGGCGCGGAGGACGGCCGCCATCTCCGTACGCACCTGCTCGTAGCGGCGGGTGAAGAACTCGCCGGCCGGATGGTCCTCGGTGACGCTCTCGCCGAGCAGTGCGGAGAAGGTCTGCACGATGGCCGGGCGCATCGCGTTGTACTCGACCAGCGAGGCGAGCAGTTCCATGCGCCAGCCTTCGGGGGAGCGGCGGTAGCCGCCCGTGTCCCACTGGTCGCGCTCCTCCAGGACGGCGACGAGGAGCGCCTCCTTGGTGGGGAAGTAGTGCAGGAGCCCCTGCTGGGTGAGGCCGACGCGCTCCGCCACAGCGCCCAGCGACGCACCCCGGTAGCCGCGCTCGGCGATCACCTCGAGGGCGGCGCGCAGGATTTCCGCGCGTCTCTCCTCGCTCCTGGCCCTGGCCATCGGATGTCGCCCCGTTCCTTCTTTCGAGTGCTTGCCAGCAGGACCGTACGCCATCATAAAATTACGGAGGCGTAACGAAGCCTACCGACCTACAGGTCTATGGGTTTCAGTATGGGCAGCACCCACACGACGTTCAACGAGAGGTACGGCCGTGGCAGACGCCCCTGTCCCCGCATCCGACCGCGACTCCCACGACGTGCAGGCCGACGCGATCGAGACCGCCCTCGGGAAGCTCGATCTCGACGCCAAGACCAGACTGCTGGCCGGTCAGGACATGTGGTCGCTCCCCGCCCTCCCGGAGATCGGCCTGAAGTCCGTCGTCATGTCGGACGGCCCGATCGGCGTCCGTGGGGTGCGCTGGACCGCCGACGACCCGTCCGTCGCCCTCCCGTCCCCGACCGCGCTCGCCGCCACCTGGGACCCGGCCCTGGCCCGCCGCGCCGGCCGGCTCCTCGCCCAGGAAGCCCGCCGCAAGGGCGTCCACGTCCTCCTCGCGCCCACCGTCAATCTGCACCGCTCGCCGCTCGGCGGCCGCCACTTCGAGTGCTACAGCGAAGACCCCTGTCTGACCGGCGGGATCGGCACCGGCTATGTCGTGGGTGTCCAGGAAGGCGGAGTCGGCACGACCGTCAAGCACTTCGTGGGCAACGACGCGGAGACCGACCGCTTCACCGTCGACAACGTCATCGCGCCCCGCCCGCTGCGCGAGCTCTACCTCGCCCCCTTCGAAGCCATCGTCAAGAATGCCCACCCCTGGGGCATCATGGCCGCCTACAACCAGGTCAACGGCTCCACGATGACCGAGCACAGGTACCTGCAGAACGAGGTCCTGCGCGGCGAATGGGGCTTCGACGGCTTCATCGTCTCGGACTGGATGGCCGCCCGGTCCACCGTCGGAACCATCGTCGGCGGCCTCGACGTCGCCATGCCGGGCCCGCGGACCGTCTACGGCGAAGCGCTCGCCGCGGCCGTCCGCGGCGGTGAGGTGGAGGAGTCCGTCGTCGACGGTGCCGTGCGGAACGTGCTGCGGCTGGCCGCCCGCGTCGGCGCCCTCGAAGGCGTCGAACCGGCCGTCACCGAAGCCGAACTCCCGGCCCCGGTCGACGGACACGCCCTCGCCCGCGAGATCGCCCACCGCGCCTTCGTGCTCGTACGCAACGAGGGCGGCGCCCTGCCCATCGATCCGGCCCGCGTCCGCAAGGTCGCCCTCATCGGCGCCGCCGCCCGCGACGCCCGCGTCCTCGGCGGCGGCTCCGCCACCGTCTTCCCCGAGCGGGTCGTCCCGCCGCTCGACGGCCTCATCGCCGCGCTGCCCGAAGGCACCCTGACGTACGCCGTCGGCGCCGACCCGAGCGATGAACTCACCCCCGCGGACCAGGGCTTCGCGCTGCGCGCCGTCTGCCGCGACGCCACGGGAGCGGTCATCGGCGAGGGCTCGCTGCCGGGCGGCCAGGTGCAGTGGATGGGCGACGACCTCCCCGTCGGCGTCAGCTACGAGACCCTGCACTCCGTCGAGATCACCGGCACCTTCACCCCGCGCGAGAGCGGCGAGCACTCCTTCGGCACCCGTGGCCTCGGCGGCTTCGCACTCGGCGTCGGAGGTGACGTGCTCTGGGACGGCGTGCAGGAACTGGGCAGCGAGTCCGACCCGTTCGAGGCGTTCTTCGGCGCCCCGACCGAGCGCGGACGGATCGCCCTCACGGCGGGTGAGCCCGTCGAGGTCTCCCTGCGCCACACGGTCGGCGATGTCGCCGCCGCGCCGCTGCCCGCCGTCATGTTCTCCCTCCTCCACCTCGGGCCGCAGCGCGACGCCGACGAGCTGATCGCCGAGGCCGTGGAGGCCGCGCGGGCCGCGGACATCGCCGTCGTGGTCGTCGCGACCACCGAGCGCGTCGAGTCCGAGGGCTTCGACCGCACCGACCTGAGGCTCCCCGGCCGCCAGGACGACCTCGTCCGCGCCGTCGCCGCGGCCCAGCCGAACACGGTGGCGGTGGTCAACGCGGGCTCCCCGGTCGAGCTGCCCTGGCGTGACGACGTCGCCGCCGTCCTGCTCACCTGGTTCCCCGGCCAGGAGGGCGGCGCCGCCCTCGCCGACGTACTCCTCGGCGCGGAGGAGCCCGGCGGCCGGCTTCCCACCACCTGGCCGGCCACCCTCGCAGACGCCCCGGTCGCCGACGTCGTCCCGACCGACGGCCGACTTCCCTACGAGGAAGGCGTGTTCATCGGCTACCGCGCCTGGGAGAAGGCGGGCTCGACGCCCGCGTACGCCTTCGGACACGGCCTCGGCTATACGACCTGGGAGTACGAGTCCCTGGAGGCGACCCCGACCACCGCCAAGGTCCGCGTCCGCAACAGCGGCCCACGCCCCGGCCGCGAGACCGTCCAGATCTATCTCGCCCCCGCCCCCGCCGAGGACGGCGAACGGCGCCCGCGGCGCTGGCTGGCCGGTTTCGCGACCGCGGCAGCCGCCCCCGGCGAGAGTGTGGACGTCGAGATCCCGCTGCCCCGGCGCGCCTTCGAGATCTGGGACGAAGAAGGCGGATCCTGGACGTTCGTCTCCGGCTCGTACGAGGTACAGGCGTCCCACTCCCTCGACGACCGCCGTCTGGCCGCCACTCTGGAGGTCTGAGGCGCATTGACGGCCCCGGGGCGGCACCTGACAACCGCCCCGGGGCCCGCCGCCCGGCGTATCGGCGTATCGGCGTGACCCGTCAGGCGACCCGTCAGGCGACCCGTCAGGCGGGCGGCTTCGCGGCCGTCACGTTCCGGTACGCGATCTCCGCGAGTCTGCCCTGGCCGTCCTTGCTCGGATGGAACCAGTCCCAGGGGCTCAACTGCTCACCCGTGAAGCGGAAGTCGAAGACATCCCCGCCGTCGTACCGGCAGCGCTCATCCTTCGCGCAGACGTTCTTCAGCGCCTCGTTGTAGGCGACCACCCGGTCGTACACCTGAGCCCGCCGCAGCCGTGCGCTCTCGCCCATGTCGTCCGCGTCGCCCAGCATCGAGGCGCAGATGCCCAGCTTCCACACCTGCTTGCCGAGCGGATTGCCGCGGCCCGTCGACCACAGCCGCTTCAGGTCCGGCACGCTCGACACGTACACCTGGGCAGTGGGGGCCGTGCGTCGCAGGGTGCTCATCGCCGCCGTGAACGACTCCGTGAAGTCCGCGACCGGCGTCATGAGATCGGGTGAGTCCCGGCAGGCGTCGTTGGCGCCCACCATCACCGCGACCAGAGCGGGTTTGCGGGCCGCCGCCTCCGCCATCTGTCCGGGCAGATCCGCCATGCGGGCCCCGGTCCTCGCATGGTTCCAGCTGCGCCCGGCCGCCGCGGCCGGCCCGAGGAGCCGCTGCGCGAGGCTGCGCACCTGTGTGTCGGTGCCGGTCGCCCACGACACCTCCGGACAGTCGGCGAGTACGTCACAGGCGTCGAAGCCACGGCTGATGGAGTCGCCGACGGCGGCGACCGACGACGGGCTGCGGTCCCAGACGGGCGTGGGGGAGGGGCGCGGCCGCTGCTGCGGGTGACTCTGCGTGGTGGGCGTGCCGGAGGTGCACCCCGTCAGCGCCACGAACCCGACGAGCGCCGCCGCCGTCAATGCGGCGACGGCGGTGGGCGGTCGAAGAATCGTTCGCCCGCTCCGCCGGAATTCACGCATCCTGCCCTCCCCGTTGGCGTCCTCGCGGGTGAAACCTTCGTGCGTACGGGCCCCTGGCCGCACGGTACGACACACCTCGGCCCCCGCCGCACGGTAGCTTTTCCCCCGTCGAACCAGAGGCACCTGGCCCCCCGGCTCCGGTAAATTACATCACGTCACATGCTGTCCGTTTTGCGGAGTTTCACTCCTGATGCTGTTTACTGAGGCCGCTGGGAAAGGCGAACCTCGTCCCACACTGGAGGTCCCGGTGACGACACGCGGCGTTCTGTACGTCCACTCCGCACCCCGCGCGCTGTGCCCGCACGTCGAATGGGCGGTCGCGGGTGTACTCGGCGTGCGGGTCCAGCTCGACTGGATCCGCCAGCCGGCGTCGCCGGGCACCTGGAGAGCCGAGTTCTCCTGGCAGGGCGAACCCGGAACGGCTTCCAAGCTCGCCTCCGCGTTGCGCGGCTGGCAGATGCTCCGTTTCGAGGTCACCGCGGAACCCTGCCCCACCGCCGAGGGCGAGCGCTACAGCGCCACCCCCGAGCTCGGCATCTTCCACGCCGTCACCGGCATCCACGGCGACATCCTCATCCCCGAGGACCGCCTCCGCGCCGCGCTCGCCCGCTCGGCGCAGGGCGAGACGGACCTCGAGGCGGAGATCTCCCGCCTCCTCGGCAAGCCCTGGGACGACGAACTGGAGCCCTTCCGCTACGCGGGCGAGGGCGCGCCGGTCCGCTGGCTCCACCAGGTGGTCTGACCCGGGATCCACCCTCCCGAAGCCTTCGGAACTCATCGGAAGCCTTCGGGAGATACGTTCCGCCCCAGGGACACGCAGCGCGCGTGCCGCGGCGTGAGGCGTGCGATGCGTGAAGGTGTACGGCGGCCGGGTCGGCCGCCGTTCTGCTGTCCGGGCGAAGCCGTGTGTGCCACAAGCCGGCGCCGGCTCCCCGACTCGCCGCTCCCGACACGACGAGGCCCCCGCCGGGACGTTCCGGCGGGGGCCTCGGGTCCGGCTCGTCGGCCGGTCGGTTTGTTCAGCGCGCTCAGACCGTACGGAACGCCAGCACCACGTTGTGGCCGCCGAAGCCGAACGAGTTGTTGATCGCCGCGATCGTGCCCTCGGGCAGCGCACGCGGTTCGTCGCGGACGATGTCCGCGTCGACCGACTCGTCGAGGTCGTCGACGTTGATCGTCGGCGGGGCGAGCCGGTGGTGGAGCGCCAGGACCGTCGCGACGGTCTCGATGCCGCCCGCGCCGCCCAGCAGATGACCCGTCATCGACTTGGTGGCCGAGACCGCGACATGGTCGAGGTCGTCGCCCAGGACACTGCGCAGCGCCTTGATCTCGGCGACATCACCCTGCGGGGTGGACGTCGCGTGCGCGTTGAGGTGGACGACCTCGGACGGCTTGAGGTCCGTCGAGTCGAGCAGGTTCTGCAGGGCGGCCGCGATACCGCGGCCCGTCGGCTCGGGCTGCGCGATGTGGTGGCTGTCGGCCGACAGACCCTGGCCCAGCACCTCGCAGTACACCCTCGCGCCGCGCGCGGCGGCGTGCTCCGCCGACTCCAGGACGACCACGCCGGCACCCTCGCCGAGGACGAAGCCGTCACGGGCCTTGTCGTACGGACGCGAGGCCTTCTCGGGCTCGTCGTTGTTCTTGGACATCGCCATCATGTTGGCGAACGCCGCGACCGGAAGCGGGTGGATCGCCGCCTCGGTGCCGCCCGCGACCACGACATCGGCGCGGCCGGTACGGATCATCTCGACGGCGTAGCCGATCGCCTCGGCACCCGACGCGCACGCGGAGACCGGGGTGTGCACGCCCGCCTGGGCGTTCACCTCCAGACCGACGTTCGCGGAGGGGCCGTTGGGCATCAGCATCGGCACGGTGTGCGGGGAGACGCGTCGTACGCCCTTCTCCTTCAGCACGTCGTACTGGTCGAGGAGCGTGGTCACGCCGCCGATGCCGGAGGCGATGACCGTCCCGAGCCGCTCGGGGGCGATCTTCTCGTCCTCGCCGGCCGGCCCGGCGTAGCCGGCGTCGGCCCACGCCTCACGGGCCGCGATGAGCGCGAACTGGGCCGAGCGGTCCAGCTTGCGCGCGAGCGGCCGGGGCAGGACCTCACCCGGGTCCACCGCCGCCGGGGCGGCGATACGGACGGGCATGTCGGCGAAGCGGTCGCCCTCGAGGGGCTTGACGCCGGAGCGTCCCGCGATCAGACCTTCCCAGGTCGATGCGGAATCGCCACCCAGCGGTGTGGTTGCGCCGATACCGGTGACGACCACGGTGCGATTGGTCGAGCTCACAGGAATTCTTTCTCCACGGTCTATGAGGGTTCGTGAATCAGCGGCGCCACCGCTGGGTGGCGTACCTGATCAGTCTGGGATCAGTCCTGGTGCTTCAGGATGTAGTCGGCGGCGTCGCCGACCGTCTTGAGGTTCTTGACGTCCTCGTCCGGGATCTTGACGTCGAAGCGCTCTTCGGCGGCGACGACGACCTCGACCATGGACAGCGAGTCGACGTCGAGGTCGTCGGTGAAGGACTTGTCCAGCTGGACGTCCTCCGTCGGGATACCGGCGATCTCGTTCACGATCTCGGCGAGACCTTCGACGATCTCTTCCTGAGTGGCGGCCATGTGGCGCTCCTTCGGTGTGTAGCAGAGGGTTGATCTGGGCGTTGTCCGGAGGACCGGAACCCGGGAACCGGAGACCGGAAGTCCGGATGCTGCCTAGGGGAGGGTAACCACCGTTGCGGCGTAGACGAGACCCGCCCCGAAGCCGATGACGAGCGCGGTGTCGCCGCTCTTCGCCTGCCCGGTCGCCAGAAGCCGCTCCATAGCGAGCGGAATCGAGGCGGCCGAGGTGTTGCCGGTGGTCTCCACGTCACGGGCGACCGTGACGTGGTCCGGCAGTTTGAGAGTCTTCACCATCGAGTCGATGATCCGCATGTTCGCCTGGTGCGGAATGAAGACGTCCAGGTCGTCCGCGGTGATCCCGGCCGCGTCCAGCGCCTGCTGGGCGACCTTCGCCATCTCGAACACGGCCCAGCGGAACACCGCCTGGCCTTCCTGGGTGATCGCGGGGAACTTGATCTCGCCCTTCGAGTCGAGCGGCAGCTGCGCCACATCGCCGACGCGGAAGCGGTCCCACGGCACGGTCTGCTTGATCGTCCCGGCCTTGTCGCCCTCGGAGCCCCAGACGGTCGGACCGATGTTCGGCTCCTTGGAGGGGCCGACGATGACCGCGCCCGCGCCGTCGCCGAACAGGAAGGCCGTCGCGCGGTCCTCCAGGTCGGTCAGGTCGCTGAGCCGCTCGACACCGATCACCAGCACGTACTCGGCGGAGCCTTCCACCACCATGCCCTTGGCGAGGGTGAGGCCGTAACCGAAGCCGGCACAGCCCGCCGAGATGTCGAAGGCCGCGGCCTTGTTCGTGCCGAGCTTGTCGGCGATCTCCGTGGCGATGGCCGGGGTCTGGCTGAAGTGCGAAACGGTCGAGACGACCACGGCGCCGATCTGCTCGGCGGTGATCCCGGCGTCGGCGATCGCCTTGCCGGACGCCTCGATCGACATCGCGGCCACCGTCTCCTCGTCGGAGGCCCAGTGGCGGGTGGTAATGCCCGAACGGGAGCGGATCCACTCGTCGGAGGAGTCGATCTTCTCGAGGATCACCTCGTTGGGCACGACCCGGGTGGGGCGGTAGCCGCCGACACCCATGATCCGTGCGTACGGGGCGCCCTGGCTGGGCTTGATCTTCGACATGTTGTGGCGGCTCCTTGTCAGGCTGCTGTGTGCTCGGCGATCAGCGTGCGGGCCGCGTCGAGGTCGTCGGGGGTCTTCAGCGCGAGCGTCGCGACACCCGGCAGGGCGCGCTTGGCCAGACCGGTGAGGGTGCCGCCCGGGCACACCTCCAGCAGGGCGGTGACGCCCAGCTCCTTGAAGGTCTCCATGCACAGGTCCCAGCGCACCGGGTTCGCGACCTGGCCCACGAGCCGGGAGACGACCTCGGCGCCGGTGGAGACGGTGCGCCCGTCCCTGTTGGAGACGTACGGCACCTTCGGGTCGGCCACGGTGAGGGCCTTGGAGGCCTCGTCGAGCTTCTCCACCGCGGGCGCCATGTGGTGCGTGTGGAACGCGCCGGCTACCTGCAGTGCCACGACACGCCGCACACCCTCGGGCTTGTCCGCCTCCAGCGCGGCGAGTTGCTCCATGGTGCCGGCGGCCACGATCTGGCCCGCGCCGTTGACGTTCGCCGGGGTCAGACCCAGCTTCTCCAGATGCGGGACCGTGACGTCCGGATCGCCGCCGAGTAGCGCCGACATACCTGTCCTCGTGACGGCGGCGGCCTCGGCCATCGCCAGTCCACGCGTACGTACGAAACCCAGCGCGGCGGTGTCGTCGAGGACACCCGCGAACGCGGCGGCCGTGATCTCACCGACGCTGTGGCCCGCGACGGCACCGGGCACGATCTCTCCCAGCGCGGACGCCGACAGCAGACCGGCCGCGACGAGCAGCGGCTGCGCCACGGCGGTGTCGCGGATCTCGTCCGCGTCGGCCTTCGTGCCGTAATGGGCGAGGTCGAGTCCGATGGCGTCGGACCAGGCCGCGATGCGGTCGGAGGCGCCGGGGAGTTCGAGCCAGGGAGTCAGGAAGCCGGGCGTCTGAGCGCCTTGGCCGGGAGCGACGAGTACGAGCACCCTCACACTCTCTCTTGTGGACGGTCCGGGCCGCCCGTGAGGACAGGGACCAAGAACCGTCAGGGGAATTGTTGGTGTCCGACAAAAGACTAGGACTGCGGATCGCCGTCTACCAGACGCCCGAGGATGAGTGCGATCCGGAGAGTGAACGCGGAGCGGACATCGGAGGGTGACCAGCCGGTGACGTCAGTCACACGTCGGAGCCGGTAGCGAACGGTGTTGGGGTGGACGAAGAGCATCCGGGCGGCGCCTTCGAGACTGCTGGCCTGCTCCAGATAGACACTCAGGGTCTCCAACAGCGCCGAGCCCGCTTCTTCCAGCGGTCTGTAGATCTCCTCCACCAGCTGCTCGCGGGCTGCAGGGTCGCCCGCGATGGCGCGCTCCGGCAGCAGATCGTCCGCCAGAACCGGCCGGGGGGCGTCCTGCCAGGCGGAACACGCCTTCAGCCCGGCGGCCGCGGCCTGTGCGGAGCGTGTCGCCGCCAGCAGGTCGGGCACGACGGGTCCGGCGACGACCGGGCCCGCGGCGTACGGGCCGATCAGAGCCTTGGCGACCTGCAGCGGATTGTCGTTGCCGCCCGCGATGACGACGAGGCGGTCGCCGAGCACGCCGGTCAGCACCTGGAGCTTGGCGTGCCGGGCCGCGCGGCGGATGGCCTCCACGGTGAGCTCGCTGTCCCCGTCGGGGGCGGTGCCCAGCACCACGCACACATGCTCCGGCGAATTCCAGCCGAGCGCCGCGGCCCTGCTGACGGCGCCCTCGTCGGCCTCGCCCGACAGCACCGCGTTCACGACGAGCGACTCGAGCCGGGCGTCCCAGGCGCCGCGGGCCTCGGCGGCCTGCGCGTACACCTGCGCGGTCGCGAAGGCGATCTCCCGGGCGTACACGAGGAGCGCCTCGCGCAGGATCGACTCGTCGCCCGGCGCGGCGACCTCCTCGATCGCCGACTCCATCACCTCGATGGTGGTCCGCACCATCTCCACGGTCTGGCGGAGCGTGATCGCGCGCGTCAGCTCGCGCGGCGCCGTGCCGAAGACATCGGTCGAGATCGCCTGCGGGGTCTCGGGGTGCCGGAACCACTCGGTGAACGCGGCGATACCGGCCTGGGCGACCAGACCGATCCACGACCGGTTCTCCGGGGGCATCGCCCGGTACCACGGCAGCGTCTCGTCCATGCGGGCGATGGCGTTCGCGGCCAGGCGCCCGGACGACTGCTCCAGGCGCTTCAGGGTCGCGGAGTGCGGGTGGGCGGCGTTCGCGGGCAGAGCCGGTTCGGGATGGGGCACGGGGACAAGAGTGCCTTATCGGGACGGGGGCGCGGAGTCCCGGGTCCGGGGCGGTGCCCCGGGCCCCGTTTCCGGGGTCCCGGTACCGGCGGCGGGCGGGCTTGGTGGGTGGGGTGGCCGGTACCGGGTGATCGCCCGGGGTGTCCGTCCTCAAGCGCCGGACGGGCTTGGTGGGTGGCCGGTTCCGGGGGTGGCCCCCCACGCGGCGGAGCCGCACATCGACGCAGCCCGGGGTGGGCCTGGCTGGGACCGGACCGGGCGGAGCGGTCACGGCGGCCGGGGCGGGGCCCTACCGTAGAGGCGTGATTTCCGTACGGCGCGCCGGAGGGCGCTACCGCGGTGGGGACGAAGCCGCCGGGATCGAGTCGCTGCACGCCTTCTCCTTCGGGCGCTTCTACGACCCCGACAATCTGCGCTTCGGCGGAATCCTGGCCTGCAACGAGGAGCGCCTCGCCCCGGGCGCCGGGTTCGACGAGCACCCGCACAGCCACACCGAGATCGTCACGTGGGTCGTCGAGGGCGAGCTGACGCACCGGGACTCGACCGGGCACGCCACCGTCGTACGGCCCGGGGACGTGCAGCGGCTCAGCTCGGCGGGCGGCGTCCGGCACGTCGAACGGAACGACGGCGACGCACCGCTGACGTTCGTACAGATGTGGCTCGCCCCGAAGGACCCGGGCGGGGACCCGTCGTACGAGATCGTGCGCGGCATCGCCGACTCGACGCCGTACGCACTCCCGGAGGCCGGCGCGCTGCTGCACGTACGACGGCTCGCGACGGACGAGCGGACCGCGATCCCGGACGCGCCCTTCGCGTACGTGCACGTCGTACGCGGTGTGGTGCAGCTCGCCGGCGACGACCTGGGACCGGGGGACTCCGCGCGGATCACGGACGCGGAGGGTCTCGAACTGGCCGCCGCCGTGCCCGCAGAGGTGCTCATCTGGGAGCTGTCGGGCTGAGCGAGCTCCTCGCGCTCGTCCTCCGCCACTCCTCCCACGACAGATTCCACTCGCCGAAGCCGTTCCCCGGCGCCACCGTGCCCTTCGTGTCCGCGCCCTTGATCTCGAAGGGGTCGCCGGGACGCACCTGCCCGTAGAACCACGCCGCGTCCGCGTCGCTCATGCCGATGCAGCCCGAACTGCGGTTCGCGTTGCCGAAGTACCTCGCGTTCCACGGCGCGGCATGCGCGTACATACCGGACCAGGTCAGCCGCATCGAGTGGTCGACCATCTTGTCGTAGGCGTCGCCGAGGCCGACCGTCTCGGAGTTCATGTTGATCGTGCCCTCCTTCGCCATCAGCACCGCCGTGCCCCGCCAGGAGCGCTTGTCCCCGCCGGGCGTCCCACCGGAGACCGCGATCCTCCGCACGGCTTTGCCGTCGCGCTCCAGCGTGAGCCGGTGGCTGTCGAGGTCGACCTTGACGATCTGCCGCGCTCCGACGGTGAACGTGGTCGCGTAGTCGCGCACGAACCAGCCGCCGCCGGTGCCCGAGTCCGTGCCGTCGAGTTCCGCGTTCAGGGTGACCTTGGTGCCCGGCTGCCAGTAGTCCTTGGGCCGCCAGTCCACGCGGTCCCTGCCGGACCAGTCGCGCAGCCAACCCCACGACCCCTCGGTGCCGTTCGACGTGGTGACCTTGAGCTGCTTCTCGACCTCGGCCTTGTTCGTGACGGGGTTGTCGAAGACGAGGGATATCGGCTGGGCGATGCCGACGGTCACGCCGCTGCCCGGGCGCCAGTCGACCTTGTTGACCTTGTCCGCCTCTTCGGTGGCGAACGACGCCTCGGCGGTGCCGGCCGCACCGCCCTTGCCACGGGTCGCGGCCGTGACCCGGTACGCGGTGCCGGGTGCCGCCTTGCGGTACGAGGTCCAGGTCGAGCCGTCCGCCGAGACCTTGCCGGAAAGGAGGCAGCCCTTCGCATCGGTCACCTTCACCGAGGTGAGGCTGCCGCCCACCGCGGCGACCCTGACCGGAACGCCCGGCTTCGCCCGCTGCCCGTGCGGGGTGACGGAGACGGAGACGGAGACGGTCGCGGGGCGGTCGTCGACCGCCTTCGCGTCCGTGCGGGCGGGGGCGCCGGTGCCGGCCGAACAGGCCGTGAGCGGGGCCAGCAGCACCGCCGCCACGGCGATGCGCACAGGTAGGTGACTCAACGCAATCCTCCGTCGGAGTAGGGGAGTTGCGCCGACTGTAGGACGGGAAACGCGCAGGTGAGCGATGTCGAGGCGCTGTGACGGCGACTGGAGCGGAACGGTCATGGTCCGGTCACATTCGGCGCGCGGCACGGTCACGGACGGCTGTGAGCATCCTCGGCGACCCCGCGACCGCACGGGGCGGAAGAGAGGCTCACACTGTGTCAGCACTGCTCGTGCCGGCCGGCCGCGGCCACCAGGACCACGGCCGGAAAACCCGCCTGGCACCCCTCACCCCCGAGGCCTACCGGGCCTTCCTGGCCTCCCCGGCAGGAGCGGCCCTCGGCGCCGGTTTCCTCCAGTGCCCGTCCTGGGCGCAGGTCAAGCAGGGCTGGCGCGCCCAGCTGCTCGGCTGGGGCCCGGAGCCGGAGACCGGGCGGCTGACCGGCGTCGCGCTCGTGCTGCTGCGGCAGTTCCCCGGCACCCGCAAGTACTTCGCGTACCTCCCCGAAGGGCCCGTCGCCGACTGGACGGACCCGGACATGGACGGCTGGCTCACCCCGCTGCTGCACCATCTGCGCGGCGCGGGCGCCTTCGCCGTACGCATCGGCCCCTCGCCCGCGTACCGCCGCTGGAACGCCGACCGCCTCAAGTCGCTCACCGGCCCCGGCCGGCGCCTGACCGACGTCCTCGCCTGCGAGGTCGACCCGCTCGGCACAGCGGTCACGGAGCGGTTGCGGGCGCGCGGCTGGCGGCGCTGCGGCGAGGACGGCGGCGGCGACGGGGACGCGCAGCCCCGCCATGTCTTCCGGGTGCCGCTCGCCGGACGCACCTGCGACGACCTGTGGTCCGGGCTCAACCAGGAGTGGCGGCGCAATGTCCGCCGGGCGCAGAAGGCGGGCGTGGAGGTCGTTGTCGGCAGCGCGGCCGAACTCCCCGAGTTCTACCGGCTGCTCCGGATCACCGAGGAGCGCGACGGCTTCCGGCTCGGCCGCTCCCTCCCTTACTACGAGCGCCAGTACGCGGCCCTCAACGCCGAGGAGCCGGGCCGGATGAAGCTGTATCTCGCCCGCCACGAGGGCGAGATACTCGCCGCCCACACCATGGTCACGGTGGGCCGGCGGGTCTGGTACCAGACCGGAGCGTCCGCCGACCACCGCCGCGAGGTCCGCCCCTCCAACGCACTGCAGTGGCGGATGCTGCTCGACGCCCATGCCCTCGGCGCCGACGTGTACGACATGCGCGGGGTACCCTCCACACTCGACCCCGACGAACGTGTATTCGGGCTGCTGCGCTGGAAGCTCGGCACCGGAGGGCAGGTCGTCGAGACGCTGGGGGAATGGGAGAGACCGTTGGGCGGGACCGCCAACCACACGCTGTACCGCGCCTTCCAGGCGTACCTGGCCCGCCGATGAGTGCGACGTCCGTCGCCCCGCAGGCCAGGGACAGGACGCCGTCCGCGCTGCGCAGCAGCGCCGTCATGGCAGCCGGGTCCGTCGTCTCCCGCGCCACCGGATTCGTACGGTCCGCCGTGGTCGCCGCGGCGCTCGGCATCGGGCTCGTCGCCGACGGGTACGCGGTCGGCAACTCCGCCCCCACGATCGTCTACATGCTGCTCATCGGCGGCGCGCTGAACGCCGTGTTCGTGCCCGAGCTGGTCAAGGCGGCCAAGGAGCACGAGGACGGCGGCGCCGCGTACACCGACCGGCTGCTCACCGTCTGCGCCGTCGCCCTGCTGGCGATCACCGCGGGCGCGGTCTGGGCGGCGCCCGCGATCGTCGACGCGTACACCGACTACACGGGCGCGCAGGCGTCCATGACGGTCGCCTTCGCCCGCTCCTGCCTGCCGCAGATCTTCTTCCTCGGGCTGTTCACCCTGCTCGGACAAGTCCTCAACGCGCGTGGCCGGTTCGGGGCGATGTCGTGGACGCCCGTCCTCAACAACGTCGTCGTCATCGCGGTGTTCGGGCTGTACCTGGCCACGGCCGACGGAGGCACCCTCACCTCCGGCGAGACCGCGCTGCTCGGCTGGGGCACGACCGCCGGCATCGCCGTCCAGGCGCTCGCCCTCGTCCCCGCCCTGCGCGCGGCCCGCTTCCGCTGGCGGCCCCGTTTCGACTGGCGCGGCAGCGGGCTGACCCGGCCGCTGCGGTCGGCCGGGTGGCTGGTGCTGCTGGTGCTCACCAACCAGCTCGCGTTCTGGGTCACGACCCGGCTGGCGACGGCCGTGCGTCTCGACGGCGGCCCGGGGTTCAGCGCGTACAACAACGCCTATGTGCTGTGGGTCGTACCCCACGGCATCGTCACCGTCTCCCTGGTCACGGCGCTGATGCCGCGTATGAGCGCGGCCGCGGCGGACGCGGACACCGCGGGCGTGCGGCGCGATGTCTCGTACGCCCTGCGCAGCTGCGCGGCCGCCGTCGTTCCCGCGGCGTGCATGCTGCTGGCCCTCGCCCAGCCGGTGATGGCCCTCGTCTACGGGTACGGCAGGACCGACGCCGGAGACACGGCGGCGATGGCGGGCATCCTGATGGCGTTCGCCCCCGGGCTGATCGCCCTGTCCGGCCAGTACGTCCTCTCCCGCGCCTTCTACGCGCTCTCCGACACCCGCACGCCGTTCCTGCTCAACCTCGTGATCGCGGGCCTCAACGCGGGCCTCTCCGTGACCGCGTATCTGCTGCTCCCCGTGCGCTGGGCGGTCACGGGGATGGCCGGGGCGTACTCGCTGGCGCTGTGCGTGGGGTGGGCGCTGACGGCGTACGTCCTGAACCGTCGGCTGTCGGCCGGGGCTCCCCGCACCCGGCTGTGGCGCTCGGCAGCCGCCGGCGCCCACGCCCGGCTGCTGCTCGCCGCGGTCCCGGCCGCCGTCCTCGGCCATCTCGCCGCCCGCTTCGCCGCGCCTGCGGGGGCCGCCGCCGCGGCGGCGGCCGGTGCACCGGTCATCGCCCTGACCTTCGCGCTGCTCGCCCGGCCGCTGCGGCTCACCGAACTGGACACGTTGCTCTCCGGCGTACGCCGACGGCTCGCCCGGCGCTGACACCACCCTTGGGAGGCTGCATCCATGCCCCGCGTGCTCCTCATCGAAGACGACCCGTCCGTACGCGAAGGGGTCGAACTCGGCCTGCGACGCCGGGGTCACGACGTGCGGTCCGCGGCCACCGGTGAGGCCGGACTGGCCGCGCTCGGTGAATTCCGGCCCGATCTGGTGCTGCTGGACCTGATGCTGCCCGGCATGAACGGCGTACAGGTCTGCCGACGGGTGCGCGAGAACAGCCAGTTGCCGATCATCATGCTCACCGCGCGAGGCGACGACTTCGACGTCGTCGTCGGGCTGGAGGCGGGCGCCGACGACTACATCGTCAAACCGGCCCGTACCGAAGTGATAGAGGCCCGGATCAGGGCCGTGCTGCGCCGGATCGACGAGCCGGGCGGCGGGCGGCCCGCGGTCGAGCTCCACGGCGAGCTCGCCATCGACCGGGCGGGACTCACCGTCGCCAAGGCGGGGCGGCGGCTCGCGCTCGCCCCGTCCGAGCTGAAGCTGCTGCTGCATCTGTCCGCGGCCCCCGAGCAGGTGTTCAGCAGACAGCAGCTGCTGGAGCACGTGTGGGAGCACAGCTACCACGCCGACGCACGGCTGGTCGACGCGTGCGTACGACGTCTGCGCAACAAGATCGAAGACGAGGCCGGGCGTCCCCGCTACATACAGACCCTGCGGGGCTTCGGCTACCGCTTCGGACCGCTGTGAGCGGCCGCGACGGGCGGCGACGCCGCCGGATCGCGGCCTTCGGACTGCGCACCCGCCTCGTCCTCGCGTTCCTGCTGGTCGCCGCCGTCAGCGCCGGGACCACGGCCGCCCTCACCTATCGCGAGGCGCGCAACGCCGTCCTCGTCACCACCCAGGACACCGCCGTCTCGTCGTTCCGCGAGCAGGTGCAGCAGCTCGGCATCCAGCTGCCCGTGGAGGGCGGGGCGTCGCTCCAGGAGGTGCTGCGCGACATCGCCAGGAAGGCCAAGCCGCACCCGTGGGTCGTCTTCGCCGAGTACGGCTCGGTACGGGTCTCCTCCGGCACCAGCCCCACCTCCACCGTGATCACCCCCGAGCTGCGCCGCGCCGCACACCGCCGGCCCAACGCGAGTTTCGAACGGGTCGTCAAGGACGGCGTCCCCTACCTCACCATCGGCATGCCCACCGTGTTCAAGGTCGGCGCCGACGGTGTGCTGTCGAGCGGACTCGTCCTGTATGCCGTGATGCGGATGAACGACGAGCAGGCCAATGTCGAAGCCCTGGTCACCGCCGCCAGGGACGGCGCCCTGCCGGGTCTCGCGATCGCGCTCGTCCCGGCCCTGCTCTCCGCCCGCAGCGTGCTGCGCCCGGTCCGCGAACTGCGCAAGGCCGCCGGGAGCATGGGCAGCGGCCGCCTCGACACCCGTATCCAGGTCCGGGGCCGCGACGAACTCGCCGATCTGGCCCGTACGTTCAACGAATCCGCCGGCGAGCTCGAACGATCCGTCCACGAACTCCGGCAGGCCGAGGCGCGCGCCCGGCGCTTCGCCTCCGACGTCTCGCACGAACTGCGCACCCCGCTCGCCGGAATGCTCGCCGTCACCGAGGTGCTGGACGAGGACGCGGACGGCCTGGACCCCGACACCGCTCGGGCCGTCCGGCTGATCAGCACCGAGACCGGGAAGCTGGCCGTGCTCGTCGAGGACCTGATGGAGATCTCCCGCTTCGACGCCGGCGCGGCAGAGCTCAACACGGACGAGGTCGATGCCGCCGAGGCCATCCGCAAGACCCTGCAGATCCGGCACTGGACCGACGAGCGGATCCGCACCGAGCTGCCCGACGGCATCCGCGCCCGCCTCGACCCGCGGCGGTTCGACATCGTGATCGCCAATCTCGTCGGCAACGCCCTGAGGCACGGCGGCGCGCCCGTCACCGTACGGCTGCGCACCGAGGCGCGCGCGGACGGCGTGCAGGTGCTGGTCACCGAGGTCGCGGACAGCGGCCCCGGGATCGGGCCCGACGTTCTGCCGCACATCTTCGACCGCTTCTACAAGGCCGACGCCGCCCGTACCCGCTCGGCGGGCAGCGGCCTCGGACTCGCGATCACCCAGGAGAACGTGCGGCTGCACGGAGGCACGGTCCGCGCCGCGAACGCCCCCGGCGGCGGAGCGGTGTTCACCGTTGAGATACCCCTGTACGCGGAGGGCGCCACGGCATGAGACGACTGCCCGTCACCGGGGCGGCACTGGCCGCGCTGGCCTCGGCCGCGCTCACCGGCTGCGGCATCCAGGAGAGCGATGTCATCGAGGCGGGCGGCCCGGCGACCGTCCAGGTCTTTCCGCACAGCCGGGACGGGACGGTGCTTTTCTTCCGCACCCCGCAGGGGGAGCCGGCTCCCGTGATCCGGCCCCTCAAGGAGCTCCTGAAAGAGGGGGCCGAGGATCCCGGGGGTCCGGGGGGCCCGACCGCTGCGGCCGTCGTCGCGCTCTTCGACGGCCCGCGCGCGGACGAGCGCGCGGCCGGGCTCACCGACGGGCTGCCCGCACTGGGCCCGGGCGATCCGGTCGTGCGTGCCATGCCGCCCGAGCGGGGCGGGGTCGAGGTCACGCTTCCGGTCGCGCTCGGCAGCCTCGACGACCTCGCGCTGCGGCAGCTGGTCTGCACGATCGCGTTCTCCGAGGACGCCGAAGGGCTCACCCCGGTGCACCTCAGAGGGGACGACGGCGCGCTGGGGCAGGCCAACTGCGACGCCGATGTCGACCTCGGCGTCCTCCCACGCCCGACGATGAGCCGGCGGGGCCTTTCCGGGTAGCGGGGCCTTTCCGGGTAGGGGGAAAGCCCGCCGCAGGCGCCGGCCCCCCGACAGCCTGGTCAGCCCCGCAGTTCCGCCAGCACCGCGTCCGTGAACGGCGGCCACGCCTCGATCGCCCACGGCCCGAAGGCCCGGTCGGTCAGCGCGACGCACGCCGCCCCCGCGTCCGGGTCGATCCACAGGAAGGTGCCGGACTGGCCGAAGTGCCCGAAGGTACGCGGCGAGGACGTCGCCCCCGTCCAGTGCGGGGACTTGCCGTCGCGGATCTCGAAGCCCAGACCCCAGTCGTTGGGCTTCTGGTGCCCGTACCCCGGCAGGATGCCCGACAACCCGGGGTGGACCACGGACATCGCCTCCAGCACGGTCCGCGCGTCGAGCAGCCGCGGCGCCTGCACCTCAGCGGCGAACCTCACCAGGTCGTCGACCGTCGAGACGCCGTCCTTCGCGGGCGAGCCGTCGAGCGTCGTGGACGCCATGCCCAGCGGCTCCAGCACGGCCTGCCGCAGATACTCCGCGAACGGGATGTCGGTCACCTTCGCGATGTGGTCGCCGAGCACCTCGAAACCCGCGTTCGAGTACAGCCTGCGGGTACCGGGCGCGGCCGTCACCCGGTGCTCGTCGAACGCGAGCCCGCTGGTGTGCGCGAGCAGATGCCGGACGGTGGACCCCTCGGGCCCGGCCGGCTCGTCCAGCTCCACCGCGCCCTCCTCGTACGCGACGAGGACGGCGTACGCGGCGAGCGGCTTGGTGACCGAGGCCAGCGGGAAGCGGTGCGCAGTGGGGCCGTACGCCCCGGCGACCGTGCCGTCCGCGCGGACGACGGCGGCGGCCGCGGTCGGGACGGGCCAGTTCTCGGTCAACGCCAGGCTCTGCATGCCTACGACCCTAAAGGGTCAGTCGCATCGCCGGATCGGGGGTCCTGACGAAGCCGAGCGACGTGTACAGGGGCTCGCCCTCCCGCGACGCCCGCAGGTCGATCCTGCGGACGCCGCGCTCCTGGAACCAGGCGAGCAGCCCCTCCATGCAGGCGCGCGAGTAGCCCCGGCGGCGCTGGTCGGGGTCGGTGGCGACGCTGAAGACGTAGCCGGTGGTGCCGGCGGGGTTGCCGGGGCCACCGAGCCGGTATTCGATCGTGCCCACCGCGCAGGCGGCGAGCCCGCCGGGCCGCTCCACCACGCACGCGGCCAGGTCCCCGTCCGGGTCCATGAGCCGCTTGCGCAGGGTCTCGACCGCGGCGGGCTGCCAGCTGGTGTCGGGGTTCGGCGCGGCGGCCAGCGAGTCGTGCATGACGGTACGCAGGCGTACCAGCTCTTCGGCGTCGTCCGGGCGCGCGCGGCGTGCGAGGCTCATGAGGGGGAGGCTAGGGGGCACACCGCGGAAAGCCGACAGGTTTTCGCTTGCTTGGAGTGCACTCCAACCTTCTAGCGTGGAGGTCATGACGGTGCTGGAGACCACATCCGCGACAACCGACATCTGCGTCACCGCGCCCCCCGCCCATCCGCGGCCCGAGGGGCAGGACCACTACACGATCAGCGAGGTCGTCGTCTGGACCGGACTCAGCGCGCACACGCTGCGCTGGTACGAACGCATCGGGCTGATGCCGCACATCGACCGGTCCCACACCGGCCAGCGGCGCTTCCGCAACCGCGACCTGGACTGGCTGAACTTCGTCGGCAAGCTGCGACGCACCGGGATGCCGGTCGCCGACATGGTCCGGTACGCGGAGCTCGTGCGCGAAGGCGACCACACCTTCGAGGAGCGGCAGGAGCTGCTGGAGGCCACGCGCCGTGACGTACGCACGCGGATCGCGGAGCTCCAGGACACGCTGGCCGTGCTCGACTACAAGATCAGCTATTACGCGGACGCCCACCGGGCGTCGGAGAGGGCCTGAGCCCCATGACGAACGGCACGAACGGCACGAACGGCACGATCGAAAAGGTACGGCTCGGTACGGACGGCCCCGAGGTCGGGGTGCAGGGCCTCGGCTGCATGGGCATGAGCGAGTTCTACGGCGACACCGACGAGGCCGCGGCCCGCGACACCCTCGACTCGGCGCTGGAGGCGGGCGTCACGCTCTTCGACACGGCGGACGTGTACGGACGGGGCGCGAACGAGGAGTTCCTGCGGCCCTTCGTGACGGCCCACCGGGACGAGATCACGCTCGCCACGAAGTTCTCGATCATACGGACGGACGACCCGCAGTACCGGGGCATCCGCAACGACCCCGCGTACATCCGCGAGGCGGTCGAGGGCAGCCTGCGCAGGCTCGGCGTCGACGTCATCGACCTCTACTACATGCACCGGCGCGATCCCGAAGTGCCGCTCGCCGACTCGGTCGGCGCGATGGCCGAGCTCGTCGCGGCGGGCAAGGTCAGGTACCTCGGGCTGAGCGAGGTCACCGGCGCCGAGCTGCGCGAGGCGCACGCCGTGCATCCGATCACCGCCCTCCAGTCCGAGTGGTCGCTCTTCAGCCGCGACGTGGAGCGCAGCGCGGTCGGGGCGGCGGCGGATCTGGGCGTCGGTGTCGTGCCGTACTCGCCGCTCGGGCGGGGCTTCCTGACCGGGGCTTTCGCGGACGCGGGCAAGGAACTGCCGGAGGGCGACTTCCGCCGCCACCAGCCGCGCATGGTCGGGGATGCGGCAGCGGCGAACGCGGCGCTCCTCGAGCCCGTGAAGAAGATCGCGGCGGCCCACGGGGCGACGGCGGCGCAGATCGCGCTCGCATGGGTCCAGCAGCGGGCCCAGGTCCACGGGGTGACGGTCGTCCCGATCCCCGGCACCCGCAAGCGCACCCGCCTCGAGGAGAACGTCGCCGCGACCCGCATCACGCTGACCGAGCCGGAACTGGCCCTGCTCGAACCGATCGCAGGCCAGGTGGTGGGCCACCGCTACCTGGACATGTCCTCCACGGCGGCGGCCCGCGAGTAGCCTCCCTGGTTTGTGGGCAGTCGTTCCGCTGGGGGTCCCCCAGGACGAAGTCCTAGGGGAGGAACGGGTGGGCACAAACCACCCACCGGGCTGCGGACGGAGCACAAGCTCAAGGCAAGACGGCTTACGTCAACCCCAAAGCGAACGCTGCGAAGCCCGCCGAGAGGACGCCCGCCGTCGCGCGGTGGGCCGGGGTGGCCCGGGACCAGGGCGACTCGAAGCCCCGCGCGTACCGCCCGATGAGCACCAGCAGCACCGCGAACAGCGGCAGCCAGGCCGACCGGGCCAGGACCCACCCCAGGGAGTCCGGCGCGGTCGTCAGGCCCGGGACCGCGCCCGCGTACGACGCGGGGACCGCCGCCGCGAGCATCGCGGTCTGGTGCCAGCACAGGATCGTCATCGCCGACAGATTGACGACGACGACCGGCGCCCACACCGCGGGCCGCGCCAGCAACCGCCCCAGCCGCTCGCGCAGCAGGATCGCCGCACCGCTCTGCGCTGCCGCCAGCGCCAGGACCAGCAGCGACGGCGGATGGGAGTTCGTGCGGGCCTCCCCGGGCACGCCGACCATCGACGCGGGGTAGTGGAAGAGGACCAGCAGCGCAGCGAACAGCACCGCCCCGCCGGCCAGCAGCAGCACCGCGCCCCGCTTCCCGATGCGCTTCTCACCCCAGGAGACGCCGAGTTGGTACGCGAAGAGCCAGCCGGGAAGGACGTTGAGCACGCTCAGCCAGGACGGCATGCCGTCCGCGTACGGCCCGTACCGCAGGAAGTCGACGACCGCGACCGAGCCGAGCAGTGGCGCCGCGGCCCACCCGCCCAGGCGCCGCGCGGCGCGCACGCACAGCGGGGTGAGGGCGGTGACGAATACGTACACGCCCACGAACCACAGCGGCTGGACGACGAGGGTCGAGGCGGTGTGCAGGGTGTCGGCGGGCACCCCGGCGGCCGACAGCGCTGCTATCAGCGCGGCCCACACCGCCGTCACCCCGAGCACGGGCCGCCCCAGCCGGGCGACGCGGCCCCCCAGCCACTGCGCGGTGCTGCCGGACCGGCGGTGGTACGACAGCACGGACGCGTAACCGCCCACCAGGAAGAAGATGCCCAGCATCTGGAGCCCCCAGCTGACGGGCGCGAAGAAGCCGAAGGCGGACAGCGGGCTGGCGTTGTGGATCGCGCCGTCCGCGTCGAGCGTGAAGCCGCCGAGCATCCAGTGCCCGGTCGGCACGGCGAGCAGTGCCAGGGCGCGCAGCCCGTCGATCGCACGGTCCCGATGGGCGGGGGTCGAGGACTCGATCCTCGAGACGAGCGGTGCGAGCTTCTTCATCGGACCTCTCCCCGGGCGATGGCGGCGAAGGTACGGAGCGACGTGGTGCCGGGCGCGAAGTAGCCGGCGTGGTCCCGGACGTCGTCGGCGGGGACGCGGCGGGCGCCGAACTCCGGCGCGGCGGGGTCGTTTCCGTGGCCGAGGCCCGCGAACTCGACGTTCGGGACCTTGGAGATCCAGTCGGAGGGGGCCTTGGCGGCCCACACCCGGGCATCGGTGCGCAGATCCTCGACGCTGTCCGCGCGCATCCCGGGGGAGCCGAACGCGACGATGTCCGACGCGTCGGCCTCGTGCGCGGCGAGCCCGCACACGACGGAGCCGTAGCTGTGGCAGAACAGGGCGGGATCAGCGGCGCCAGTCGCGACGAGGCCCTGCGTGAACCGGACCAGCCGCTCGGCACCCGCCTCCGCGAGCTCACCGGTCGCGGCGTCGATGCCGACGCCGACGGGCGTGGTGTAGCCGGCCCACGCGATCACGGCGGTAAGGCCGTTCGTCGCCTCGTACAGCGACCGCGCCATCGCGCTCGTACGGTCGAAGGTCCCGGCGTCGATGTCCGAGCCCGGCACGATCACGGCGACATGGCGGGCACGGTCGAGGTCCCCGTACACCTCCACGAGCTGTCCCCGGCCGCGCGGGTCGTACGCGAGGATCTGCCGGCTGCCCGCGTCGGCCCCCATGGCGCGGGCGTTGGCCTCGTACCGCAGGGCGACCGGGGCGCCGTCCAGATTGCCGACCACCCTCGGATGACGCTCGACCAGCGCATGCCGCTGATCGGACGTCAACGAGGCGAAGAACGAAGCGGCTTCACCCGGGGACGTGCTCGCGGGGTCGGGCAGCTCCCGCCCGAGCGAACGGTCGGCCCGCCACTCGGCGGTGCCCGGCGGCGGCCCGGTGACGGGTGTCTGGGCGGTCCCCGAGGCCCACCCGGCCGTCCCCGCCACGACGGTCGTCGCGAGCGCCGCGGCGACCAGAGTCCTCCTGAACCGTCGCATGATCCCCTCTTCCTCCTCCGACTGCGTGGCGGGGAGGAAGGTAGGAAGACGGTGCCTGAGGGGGCGTCACACCGGGGAGCCAACTGCCGGGTGATACCTGGGTACTACTGGTCGCCCGGGGTCACGAGGCCGGACTCGTACGCGAAGATCACCGCCTGTGCGCGGTCGCGCAGGTCGAGCTTGGCGAGTACCCGGCCGATGTGGGTCTTCACCGTCTGTTCGGCCACGACGAGCCGGTCCGCGATCTCCTGGTTGGACAGCCCGCGGGCGATCAGCTCCAGGACCTCGGTCTCGCGCGGGGTGAGGCCGTTGAGGCGCAGCGAGGCGCGGTCCCTGCGTGGAGCGGGGCGTTGCGCGGCGAAGTCGGCGATCAGCCGCCGGGTCACGGAGGGCGCGAGCAGGGCCTCGCCCGCCGCTACGATCCGTACCGCCGAGATCAGATCGGCGGGCGGCGCGTCCTTCAGCAGGAAGCCGGACGCGCCGGCCCGCAGTGCCTCGTACACGTAGTCGTCGATGTCGAAGGTGGTCAGCATCAGCACCTTCGGTACGTGGACGACGCCCGGCGGCGGCGTCAGGATCTGCCGCGCCGCGGCCAGCCCGTCCACCTCCGGCATCCGTACGTCCATCAACACCACATCGGGGTGGGTGGAGTACGCCAGGTCCACGCCCTGCCGGCCGTCCGGTGCCTCGCCGACGACGTCGATGTCCGCCTGAGCGGACAGCAGCGCGGCGAAGCCCGCGCGCACCATGGCCTGGTCGTCGACGATGATCACGCGAATGGTCAACGGGGGTCCTTCACATCGTCCGGCACGGTCGTCAGCGGCATGCGCACGGCGACCCGGAAGCCGCCGTCCGGCAGCGGCCCGGTGTCCAGGCTGCCGCCGGTCAACCGTACGCGTTCCCGCATCCCGACCAGCCCGTGCCCGGTGCCGGTGGTCTCCAGTGCCGGAACCGGCTCGGCCGCAGGGCCGTTGACCACAAGCACCGTCAGATACCCGTCGTCCGCGGTCACCGACACGCGCGTCGCCGCGCCCGGCGCATGCCGGACCACGTTCGCGAGCGCCTCCTGCACGATGCGGTACGCGGACAGGTCCACGGCCTGCGGTACGTCACCCAGCTCGGCGGGGAGCGACAGCTCGGCCGGCACTCCGGTCCGTACCGTCGCCTCGACCAGCTGCTGCACCCGCCCGAGCCCCGGCTGCGGCGCCCGCTCGCCCTCCGAGCCGTCGCTGCGCAGCACCGCCAGCAGCCGGCGCATCTCCGCGAGCGACTCCCGTGCACTGGAGGCGATCGTGGCGAACTCCTCCTGGGCGGCCTCCGGCAGCCCGCTGATGCGGTACGGCGCCGAGTCCGCCTGCACCGTGATCACCGACATGTGGTGGGCCACCACATCGTGCAGCTCGCGGGCGATACGGGCCCGCTCCTCCAGCAGCGTGCGCTGCGCGCGCTCGGCCTCGCTGATGGTCTCCTGCTCGGCCAGCCTCCGCTGTGCGTCGCCGCGTTCGCGCAGCGCCGCGCCGATGACGAGGACCACGCCGCTCAGTACGAAGAGCACCACGGTGGTGTTGTCGCCGCCGTTCGGCGCGAGCTGTCCCAGGAGGAACCCGGCCCCGCCGGTCAGCAGCCAGACCGTCACGAGCGTGCGCCGTGGCTCGCGCAGGGCGAGCGCCAGCATCAGGAAGAGGTAGCCGACGATGATCGGCGGCGGCCAGGGCCAGGCCGTGTCCTCGCGCGCCTCCAGGCCCGCCAGGTTCAGGGCGCAGACGATGTCGACGGCGAAGATGATCCACCAGGCCTGCAGCGGCCGGTGCGCGATCAGCAGCAGCGGCGCGGCCGACCCGGTGCCGATCGCCCCGGCCAGTCCGGCGTTCATGCCGTACTGGTCGGTGAGGACGGCGATCGTCGACGGCAGCAGGGAGGCGGTGAGCGCGAGCACGACGACGTAGGGCAGCGCGCGCCGCCACGACTTGGGCGACCCGGCGAGCAGAGCAGTGGGGGCGTGCGAGGGGTGCGCGAGGCCGCGGAGGGCTTCGCGGACGGGGGTCAGGGGTGTCCAGGACATGGCCCGACCAGCGTAGGCGGCGGGCCGACGCGGGGCGTCATACCGCGGGGCCGGGCGCGAGGTCATACCGGGGTATGAGGCCCGCAACTCGCGCGAAGCGCGGTGACCACGCGGCGGAGCCGCATATCGGATGCAGCGCAGTCCAGGACACGAGCCCCGGAGCGGACCCCAACGGCACCGACCCGGTGGGGCAACCCCGACAGACCCAGCCCGTCTGGGGGTCCCCCCACGCCGCAGGGCGTGGGGGAGCTTGAGGACGGACACCCCGGCCCACCGGGCGGTACCGGCACACGCCCAAGCCCGTCCGGCGTTTGAGGACGGACACACCGGCCGCCGACCCGGCACCGGGCACCCCCGACCACCCAGCCCGTCCGGCGTTTGAGGACGGACACACCGGACGACGCCACGGCACGGGTCAACCCCCGACAGGCCCAACGGCACCGACCCGGCACGGGTCAACCCCGCGACAACCGCGCCCCTACAGTTCCGCCAGCAGCTCCGCCTTCTTCGCGCGGAACTCCTCGTCCGTCACCAGCCCCGCACTGTGCAGCTCCCCCAAGTGCCGTATCCGCTCCGCGACCGCCGCCGGGTCGCTCGGCGTCCGCGCAGGCGTCGCCGCAGGGGCCGCGCCGCGGATCGCCTCCAGAACCGCCGCCGCGAAGGGGAGGGACTCGTGAACCGGGCCGTAGCCGAGGCCGAAGACGACCGCGGCCGGATCCTGGTCGGCCTGTGCGCCGGACGATCCGGCGCGTGGCAGCAGCCGCAGATAGCCGTCGAAGACATCGGGGGAGCGCCACTCGACGCCGACCAGCTCGGAGACCGCGAAGGTCTGGTCGCCGGCCTTCCACTTCGCGGACGAGGCGCCCGTCCAGAACCAGCGGAACGACACCTTGTCCCCGTCGAACGTCGCCTTCCCGTCGTACGCCTTGAACTGCAGCGGCGCTGCGACCGTCGAGACCAGGTACGACGCCGCGGGCACCGCATCCTCGACGGAAAGGACGGGAAGCGCGGCGCGCAGCTCGTCCGCGTAGTACTCGGCGAGCGTCTCGCGCTCCGCGGGCAGCACCAGCCGGTACGGGTCGCAGCCTTCCTTCAGCTGGCCCGCGGCCGCGTCCATCAGCGGATCGGCGCCCGGTCTCGGCACCGCGTGCAGCACGACCGTGCCGCGTTTGCCCGGGGAGAGGGTCACCGACTCCAGCGCTTCGAGGGGAATGCGCCGTTCGCCCAAAGCCTGGAACAGCTTCGGCGTGCCGCGGGTCCCCCGTGTGAAGCGGATGAGTACGCAGTCTGGTTCGAACTCCCAGGTGGCATGAATTCCGGCCAGCACATCACCCATGCGCCTCATCGTAGGCGGCGTGCGCCCGCGCGTCGCCCATCGGGGGAATCCCCGGCGTGCACGCCGCGGCCCCCGCGCGCGCTCCTTCGCGCGTCAGGCCGCTTCCGTACCGTCAACTCCGCTGCGGCAGGCACCGTCACCGTCCGCACAGCTCAACGTGCGGTACGAACCGACGCCTATGTCGGCGAAGTTGCTGAGGCTCTCCGTGCCCGGCTCGAAATAGCCGGTGTGGCCGACCGCTCCGGTCGCCGAGAGCACCCGCGCGCCGAAGCCGGGGGCCACCGGATCGGCGCCGTGGCCGAGCCCGCCGACCTCCATGTTCGGCACGTCCTGGATCCAGTCGTCGCCGTCCCGCATCGCCCACACCCGGGCGTCCGTCCTCAGCTGTGCCGCGCTCTCCGCCCGCATGCCGGGGCTGCCGGCGACGGCCAGGTCGCCGACCCGGTCGGGCAGTTCGCGGGCGGCGACTCCGCACACCACGGAGCCGTAGCTGTGGCAGAAGAGCGACACCGGGGCGGTGCCGGGCAGCGCCCCGGTCATGTTCACGAGCCGGTCGGCACCGCTCGCGGCGAGCCATCCGGTCGAGGCGTCGAGGCCCACTCCGGCCGGGGACGTGTAGTCGGCCCAGGCGATGACGGCGGTGCGGGTACGGGGCGACGCGGCACGCTCGGCCTTGTACAGCGACTCGGCCATTCCGGCCGGTGCCGTGAACTTGCGCTCGGTCTTCTCGAAGGTGAGGAGATTGGTGTCGACTCCGGGGACGATCACCGACACCCGCTGCGCGTGGTCGAGATCACCGAGTACCTCGGCGGCCCGGCCCTTGCCGGTCGGGTCGAAGGCGAGGATCTGCCGCCCGGGACGCAGCAGCGACTCGAACCGGTGCATCCGGCGGCCCGCTTCGCGTCGGCCGTCCTCGGAGAGCCGGGTGTCGCGCATCCGCCACGCCTCCACCTGGCGCGCCTGGGCGAGGGCGATCCGGTTGGCGTAGTAGCGCAACGTGACCGGGGCTCCGTCGAGGTTTCCCACGACGAGGGGGTGGCGCTCCGCCAGCCCGGCCGCCTTCTTGGTGCTGATGGAGGCGAAGAATCCGGCCAACAGCGCGGGCGGCGACTCCGGGTGGGGCAGCACACGTGTGCCGATCCGGTCCTTCTCCCAGGAGGCGAGCGCGGCTTCCTTTGGCTCGCCGGGACCACGCTGATGTCGTACGGCCGTCCAGCCGGTGGTCGCGAGCAGCACGAACACGACGGCGAGAGCGAGGAGGGCGCGCCAGACGTTGAGTGTGGGGGAGGAGTCGAAAGCAGTCACTGAGGGGACAGCCTAGGGGCCGCCCGGGGGCGGCCGCGAAGACCGTGAGGGACATCACGTGTCGGAGGGCCGGTGCGTGGAGAGCGGCTACTTTCCGTAGGCGCAGTTCGTACGCTCCGCCGCCCCGGGGGTCCCCGCCCGCGACCCCGACCCCGGGCCCGGCGTGCGCCAGTTCGTCGCGAGCGCCGGGCCGAGGTGGTCGAGATAGCTCTCGGTCAGTGCCCTGATGGTGTCCATGCTCGGGTCCTCGCCCTGGCCCCAGAGCCGGCCGGTCACCCGCATCACCCCGGTGAAGGCGGCGACGGCGACCCGCGGACGGGGGTCGGCGTCCACATCGAGGCCCTCGCGGTCGGCGATCAACCGGGCGACCTGCTCGTCGAGTTCGGCGGAGCGGCGCAGATGCACGGCGAGCAGCGCGGGTGTCGACTCGATCATCTGGTACGTCCGCATGTAGAGCTCGACCGGGACGACCGCTTCGATGACCTCGTCGATGGTGTCCCAGGCGATGTGCGCCGCGTTGCGCATTGCGTCGAACGGGCCCTCCTCGGCGGGCCGTTGCCGCAGCTCCGCGAAGAAGTGGGACTCGACGAGCTCCTGGACGGCGAAGGCCGCCTCTTCCTTGCTGGTGAAGTACCGGAAGAAGGTGCGCTGGGACACCTCGACGGCGTCCGCGATCCGGTCGACCGTCGTGTGCTCGTACCCCTGCGTCGTGAAGAGCTCGAGCGCGGCCCGCAGCAGGGCGTTGCGGGTGCGCTGCTTCTTCAGCTCACGCAGTCCGGTTCCCGTCACCTCGTGGCCTGCTCTCCGCCGTCCCATCGCTGCTTTTCCCAGCTCAGCGTACCTGTGAGCTACATGACAGTTACCGACTCATGAATTACTTTGTCAACTGTCAGTGACTGACACTAGCCTCGATCGCATGACTAGTCAGACCACCGTCGACAAGGCGCCGGCGGACCATCCTCCCGTACCGGCGCCGGCCAAGGGGCTCCGCGGCCACCCCTGGCTGACGCTCTTCTCCGTGGCCATCGGCGTGATGATGGTCGCGCTCGACGGCACGATCGTCGCGATCGCCAACCCCGCCATCCAGAGGGACCTGGGCGCCTCGCTCGCGGACGTCCAGTGGATCACCAACGGTTATCTGCTGGCGCTCGCCGTCGCGCTGATCACCGCCGGCAAGCTCGGTGACCGCTTCGGCCACCGCCAGACCTTCCTGATCGGCGTCGCGGGCTTCGCCGCCGCCTCCGGGGCCATCGGCCTCTCCGACTCCATCGCCCTCGTGATCGCCTTCCGCGTGCTCCAGGGTCTCTTCGGCGCCCTGCTGATGCCGGCCGCGCTCGGCCTGCTGCGCGCCACCTTCCCCGCCGAGAAGCTGAACATGGCGATCGGCATCTGGGGCATGGTCATCGGCGCGTCGACGGCCGGCGGCCCGATCCTCGGCGGTGTGCTTGTCGAGCACGTCAGCTGGCAGTCCGTCTTCTTCATCAATGTGCCGGTCGGCGTCGTCGCGCTGGTCCTCGGACTGGTCATCCTCAAGGACCACCGCGCCGAGAACGCGCCGAGGTCCTTCGACATCCCCGGCATCGTGCTGCTGTCCGGCGCGATGTTCGCCCTCATCTGGCCGCTGATCAAGGCCGGCGAGTGGGGCTGGGGCTCGGCGAACACCCTGGGGTGGCTGGCCGGGGCACTGGTTTTGTTCGTGCTGTTCGCCCTCTGGGAGAGCAAGGTCAAGGAGCCGCTCATCCCGCTGCGGCTCTTCCGCTCCGTCCCGGTCTCGGCGGGCACGGTGCTGATGGTGCTGATGGCCTTCGCCTTCATGGGCGGCCTGTTCTTCGTCACCTTCTATCTGGCGAACGTGCACGGCATGAGCGCCGTCGACAGCGGTCTGCACCTGCTGCCGCTCACCGCGATGATGATCGTCTCGTCGCCGCTCGCCGGAGCGCTCATCACCAAGTTCGGCCCGCGCATCCCGCTGGTCGGCGGCATGGTGTGCACGGCGGTCGCGATGTTCGGGATGACCACTCTTTCGACGGACACCGGCACGCTGCCGATGTCCGTCTGGCTGGCCCTCCTCGGCCTCGGCCTGGCCCCGGTCATGGTCGGCGCCACCGAGGTCATCGTGGGCAACTCGCCGCTGGAGCTGTCCGGTGTGGCCGGTGGCCTGCAGCAGGCCGCCATGCAGGTCGGCGGCAGCCTGGGTACGGCGGTGCTGGGAGCGGTCATGTCGGCCAAGGTCAGCTCGGACCTCGCCGGGAACTGGGCGGACGCGAAGCTCCCGCCGCTCACACCCGAGCAGCTGGGCATGGCGAAGGAGGCGGTCGAGGTCGGTATCGCCCCGGTCACCCCGCAGACCCCGAAGCCGGTCGTGGAGCAGATCACCGGCGTCGCTCAGGACACCTTCATGTCGGGGATGCACATGGCCTTCACGGTCGCCGGCATCGTCGCGGTGGTCGCCGCCGGGGTCGCCCTCTTCACCAAGCGCGGTGAGAACGCGGAGGCGGGTACGGGCGCGGCCCACATCTGACGCCGATCTCTGACGCCCCCATCTGACGCCGACCTCTGACGTCGGCGCCCGACGTCAACTTCCGACGAACGACAGCCCCGCCGGACGGTTCCGGCGGGGCTGTCGCCTATCAGGGTGATCCGCCCCGGCGGGTCTTCCGCCCCCACCTCCGTACCGGTCAGGCTGCGGCCAAGTGATCCACAACGACACGGGGGTTGATCCACCATGCGTACGACCGTCCTCACCGCCACCCTTGCCCTGACCACGGCACTCCTGCCCGCTGCCGCCTCCGCCGCGACCGGGCCCGCGCTCGGCGCCTGCGGCCCCGGGGAGCTGTGCCTCTGGCAGAAGCCGGACTTCAAGGGGACCCGTTACGTCCATGAGCTGTCCGGGCTCGACATCGACTCCTGCGTACCGCTCCCCGCCGGCACCACCGCCCAGGCCCTCGCCAACCGCACCGGACGCCCCGTCACCACCTACCAGTCGGCGGAGTGCGCGGAGACCGGTGAGTTCGAGACGTACCCGGGCGGCGGCACCTGGGTGCCGCAGTCCCCGTACAAGGTGCGGGCGTTCAAGGTGTGGGAGAACTAGGAGCCTGCGCCGGCATCTCGGGCGTGACTGCCGAGGCCACCGGGGCCGAGGGGGCCACCGGGGTCACCGGCGCCCCCGACAGCCGCGCCACCTCCGCCCGCAGCTCCCTGACCTCCCTGGTCAGGGCCTCGAGGAGCGCCGTCTGCCGGCGCTCCTCGGCATCGTCCCGCTCGAAGCGGGAGATGAACCAGGCCGCGATGTTCGCGGTCACCACACCGAGCAGCGCGATACCGGAGAGCATCAGCCCGACCGCGAGCACCCGTCCGAGCCCGGTGGTCGGCGCGTGGTCCCCGTACCCGACGGTCGTCATCGTCGTGAACGACCACCACACCGCGTCACCCAGCGTCTTGATGTTCCCGCCCGGGGCGTCCCGTTCGACGTGCAGCACCGCCAGCGAGCCGAACATCATCAGTCCGACCACCGCTCCCGCCACATAGGTGGTCAGCGTGACCTGCGGGGCCATCCGGGCACGCCGGCCCACGAGCATCAGTGTCGAGACCACCCGCAGCAGCCGCAGCGGCTGCACCAGCGGGAGCAGCACCGCCAGCAGATCCAGTGGGTGGCTGCGGATGAACAGCCGCTTGTACGGCGCCAGCGCCAGCCGTACGACGTAGTCGCAGGCGAACGCGCCCCACACCACCCACTCCACGAGCATGCAGAGCTGATGCATCCAGCGCTGGGCGTCCGGCGCCACGATCGGCACGGCATAGGCGACGCCGAACGCGATGGCGAGCCCCAGCAGCGGCCCCTGGGTACGCGCTTCCCAGCGCATCTGCGCCGTTCGATCCTTCATGGGCGCATCGTAAAGGGGGGTGTGGGGGGACCTCGTCCCCCCACACGAGAACTACGCGTCGCCGCCCGCAGCGCCCGGCTCCGCCGCCGCCACGTCGAGCAGCTGGTAGCGGTCCACGGCCTGCTTCAGCACCGAGCGGTCCACCTTGCCGTCCCTCGCCAGCTCGGTGAGCACCGCGAGGACGATCGACTGGGCGTCGATGTGGAAGTACCGGCGGGCCGCGCCCCGCGTGTCCGCGAAGCCGAAGCCGTCGGCGCCCAGCGAGGTGTAACGCCCCGGTACCCAGCGGGAGATCTGGTCCGGCACCGACCGCATCCAGTCGGAGACGGCCACGAACGGGCCCTCCGCGCCGCCGAGCTTCTGCGTCACGTACGGGACGCGCTGGTCCTCCTCCGGGTGGAGCAGGTTGTGCTCCTCCACCGCCACGGCGTCGCGCCGCAGCTCGTTCCAGGACGTCGCCGACCACACGTCGGCGCGTACGTTCCACTCCTCGGCGAGGATCCGCTGCGCCTCGACCGCCCACGGCACCGCGACACCGGACGCGATGATCTGCGCCGGAATCCCGCCCGCCTCGCCCGCCTTGAAGCGGTGGATGCCCTTGAGGATGCCCTCCACGTCCACGTTCGCCGGCTCCGCGGGGTGCTGGATCGGCTCGTTGTAGACGGTCAGGTAGTAGAAGACGTCCTCGCCGTGCGGGTGCTCGGCGTCGGAGCCGTACATCCGCCGCAGACCGTCCTTGACGATGTGCGCGATCTCGAAGCCGAAGGCCGGGTCGTACGCGACACAGCCCGGGTTCGTGGAGGCCAGCAGCTGGGAGTGGCCGTCCGCATGCTGCAGACCCTCACCGGTCAGGGTCGTACGCCCCGCGGTCGCACCCAGGACGAATCCGCGGGCGAGCTGGTCTGCCATCTGCCAGAACTGGTCGCCGGTCCGCTGGAACCCGAACATCGAGTAGAAGACGTACACCGGGATCAGCGGCTCGCCGTGCGTCGCGTACGCAGAGCCGGCGGCGATCAGCGAGGCCGTGCAGCCCGCCTCCGAGATGCCGTCGTGCAGCATCTGGCCCGTCGGGGACTCCTTGTACGCGAGGAGCAGTTCGCGGTCCACTGCCTCGTACTGCTGGCCCAGCGGGTTGTAGATCTTCGCGCTCGGGAAGAACGAGTCCATGCCGAAGGTGCGGTACTCGTCGGGCGCGATCAGCACGAACCGCCGCCCGATCTCCTTGTCCCGCATGAGGTCCTTCAGCAGTCGCACAAACGCCATGGTGGTGGCGATCGACTGCTGTCCGGAGCCCTTCTTCACGGCTGCGTACGTCTTCTCGTCCGGCAGGACGAGCGGCTGCGACCGCACGACCCGGGTCGGGACGTACCCGCCCAGCGACTTGCGGCGGTCGTGCATGTACTGGATCTCCTCCGACTCGCGGCCCGGGTGGTAGTACGGCGGCAGGCCGGACTCCAGCTCCTTGTCGCTGATCGGGAGGTGCAGCCGGTCGCGGAAGCCCTTGAGGTCGTCGACCGTCAGCTTCTTCATCTGGTGGGTCGCGTTGCGGCCCTCGAAGTTCGGGCCGAGCGTCCAGCCCTTGACCGTCTGGGCGAGGATCACGGTCGGCTGGCCCTTGTGGGCGCGGGCCGCCGAGTAGGCCGCGAAGATCTTCTTGTGGTCGTGGCCGCCGCGGCCCAGATGCAGGATCTGGTCGTCCGTCATGTTCTCGACCATGGCGCGCAGCCGGTGGTCCTCGCCGAAGAAGTGCTGACGGATGTACGCACCGGTCTCCGTGGCGTACGTCTGGAACTGGCCGTCCGGCGTCGTGTTCAGCTTGTTGACCAGGATGCCGTCGCGGTCCTGCGCGAGCAGCGGGTCCCAGGTGCGGTCCCAGATCAGCTTGATGACGTTCCAGCCGGCGCCGCGGAAGATCGACTCCAGCTCCTGGATGATCTTGCCGTTGCCGCGCACCGGGCCGTCCAGGCGCTGCAGATTGCAGTTGACCACGAAGGTCAGATTGTCCAGGCCCTCACGGGCGGCGATGGACAGCTGGCCGAGCGACTCGGGCTCGTCCATCTCGCCGTCGCCGAGGAACGCCCACACGTGCGACTTGGAGGTGTCGGCGATCCCGCGCGCCTCCATGTAGCGGTTCATCCGCGCCTGGTAGATCGCGCCGATCGGGCCGAGCCCCATCGACACGGTCGGGAACTCCCAGAAGCCCGGCATGAGCCGCGGGTGGGGGTACGACGACAGTCCGTTCGGGTACTTCGACTTCTCCTGGCGGAACGCGTCGAGCTGGGTCTCGCTCAGCCGGTCCAGCAGGAACGCGCGGGCGTAGACACCGGGCGAGGCATGGCCCTGGAAGAAGATCTGGTCGCCGCCGTCGCCCTCGTCCTTGCCCCGGAAGAAGTGGTTGAAGCCCACGTCGTAGAGCGACGCGGAGGAGGCGAAGGTGGCGATGTGGCCGCCGACGCCGATGCCGGGGCGCTGGGCGCGGGACACCATCACCGCGGCGTTCCAGCGGGTCGCGTTGAGGATCTTGCGCTCGATCTCCTCGTTGCCGGGGAAGAACGGCTCGTCCTTGGTCGCGATCGTGTTCACGTAGTCCGTGCTGCGCATCTCGGGCACGGCCACGCGCTTCTCGCGGGCGCGCTCGATCAGGCGCAGCATGAGGTAGCGGGCTCGCTCACGGCCGCGCTCGTCGACGGCGGCGTCGAGGGAGTCGAGCCACTCCCGGGTCTCCTCCGGATCGAAATCCGGGACCTGGCTCGGCAGGCCGCCAATGATGATCGGGGTGCGATCGGATCCGGAAGCCACGCTGTTCCTTCGCTGCTCGGTTGCGGGGTGGGGTTCTCGGTGAAGTTCTCGGTGATTGCGCCGTTCCCCATCGTGTACCCCGGGAGCAATTACGTCATCTCTACCGATGGGTAACCAACCGCCCTCGATTGGCGGACCGGCGCCACCGAAGCGTACAAAGGTGGCGAAGAGGGTGGGGCGTTTCGCCGCCCCGGACGCAGGACTCCCTGGAGATGAGGGCGGGACGGCCGTAAACGTCACCGTTTCGGCGGTCTCGGCGGCCGGGTACTTGCGCGATCCGTCCCGCCCGTGTGGACTACGGCCAACGCCTCGCGTACGCGCGCGGCTGAAGCATTTTCCGAAACAAGATCAGGAGGCAAGCCGTGAGCGCGACCGCGGACCACGCGGAGGAGCGGACCAACCCGGCTGCAAGGCTGGGGTTCGAGCCCGGACAGGTGGTCCAGGAGATCGGCTACGACGAAGACGTCGAGCTGGAGCTCCGTGAGGCTATCGAGGCCGTCACCGGCCAGGAGATCGTCGACGAGGACTACGACGACGTGGCGGACGTCGTCCTGCTCTGGTTCCGTGACGAGGACGGCGACCTTACGGACGCACTGGTGGACGCCATCGGACTGGTCGATGACGGCGGAACGGTCTGGCTGATGACGCCGAAGACCGGCCGTGACGGCTATGTCGAGCCCAGCGACATCAATGAGGCCGCCCAGACCGCGGGCCTCTCGCAGACCAAGAGCATCAACGCCGGCAAGGACTGGACCGGCAGCAGGCTGGTCACGCCCAAGGCGGCGAAGTCCAAGCGCTGAGCACCAGCTGTCCCGGGGCCCCCGCCGACCACCGTCGGCGGGGGCCCTGTGCGTAGGGTTGGGGCCGACGGTCAGGACCCGGATCCGTGAAGGGATGGAATGGACATGGCGATCGAGGTCGGCACCAAGGCCCCGGACTTCCAGCTGAAGGACAACCACGGGCGGACGGTGACGCTCTCCGAATTCCGCGGCGAGAAGAACGTCGTGCTCCTCTTCTACCCGTTCGCCTTCACCGGTGTGTGCACCGGAGAGCTCTGCGCCCTCCGCGACGAGCTGCCGAAGTTCGTCAACGACGACACGCAGCTGCTCGCCGTCTCCAACGACTCCATCCACACCCTGCGGGTCTTCGCCGAGCAGGAGGGCCTCGAGTACCCCCTGCTGTCGGACTTCTGGCCGCACGGCGAGACCTCGCGGGCGTACGGCGTCTTCGCCGAGGACAAGGGCTGCGCCGTGCGCGGCACCTTCATCATCGACAAGGAAGGCGTGGTGCGCTGGAGCGTCGTCAACGCCCTGCCGGACGCCCGCGACCTGAACGACTACATCAAGGCGCTCGACACCCTCTGACCGGATATTTCTGGGGGGCAACCCACAGACCCCCGGCAGAAAGCCTGTTTCGCCCGGGAACCGGTCACTAGGATCCAGACGTTGATCCGATGCCAACGCACGACGGGGGCGCTGCCCCTGAACACCACTTGGGAGGACTCGTGGGAGTCAGCCTCAGCAAGGGCGGCAACGTCTCGCTGACCAAGGCCGCCCCCAACCTGACCGCGGTCACCGTCGGTCTCGGCTGGGACGTCCGTACGACCACCGGTACCGACTTCGACCTCGACGCCAGCGCCCTGCTGACGAACGCCGAGGGCAAGGTCGCCATCGACGGGAACTTCGTCTTCTTCAACAACCTCAAGAGCCCCGACGGCTCGGTCGAGCACACCGGTGACAACATCACCGGTGAGGGCGAGGGCGACGACGAGCAGATCAAGGTGAACCTGGCCGGCGTCCCGGCCGACGTTCAGAAGATCGTGTTCCCGGTCTCCATCTACGACGCCGAGACCCGCCAGCAGTCCTTCGGCCAGGTGCGCAACGCGTTCATCCGCGTCGTGAACCAGGCCAACGGCGAGGAGCTCGCCCGCTACGACCTCAGCGAGGACGCCTCCACCGAGACCGCCATGGTCTTCGGCGAGCTGTACCGCAACGGGGCGGAGTGGAAGTTCCGCGCCATCGGCCAGGGCTACGCATCGGGTCTGCGCGGCATCGCGCAGGACTTCGGCGTCAACGTCTGAGCCAGTCGCACATTCCTGTCTGCTGGGGGTCCGGGCCGGTCCCCCGGGGAATGCAGCCGGCGCCGCACACCATCCGTGCGGCGCCGGACGCGCCTGTAGTTCCGTACATAACAGGGGAGGACCCACCGTCATGGGCGTCACGCTCGCCAAGGGAGGCAATGTCTCCCTCTCCAAGGCCGCACCGAACCTCACCCAGGTCCTCGTGGGCCTCGGCTGGGACGCGCGCTCCACCACCGGAGCGCCCTTCGACCTCGACGCCAGCGCGCTGCTCTGCCAGTCGGGGAGCGTGCTCGGTGACGAATGGTTCGTCTTCTACAACAACCTGACGAGCCCGGACGGTTCGGTCACACACACCGGCGACAACCTCACGGGTGAGGGCGAAGGGGACGACGAGTCGCTGATCGTGGACCTCTCCGCGGTGCCGGCACACTGCGACAAGATCATCTTTCCGGTCTCGATCCACGAGGCCGACAACCGCGGCCAGACCTTCGGCCAGGTCAGCAACGCGTTCATCCGGGTCGTGAACCAGGCGGACGGCCAGGAGCTCGCGCGCTACGACCTGAGCGAGGACGCGTCCACCGAGACCGCGATGATCTTCGGCGAGCTCTACCGCTACGGGGGCGAGTGGAAGTTCCGGGCGGTGGGACAGGGGTACGCGTCGGGGCTCCGGGGCATCGCTCTAGACTTCGGGGTCAACGTTTCGTAAAGCCGCGTGCGGCACGGGGGAGACCCGTTACCAACGGGGCCCGTACAACCGATGGGATAGGCAGTGGTCCTGAGAACATTCGGCTGGTCGTTCGCCATTACAGCGATCGGCCTTGCATTCGCCGCCTGGCAGTGGGGGTGGGAGGCGTTCGGGATCGTCCTGATCCTGTCGATCCTCGAGATCTCGCTGTCGTTCGACAACGCGGTCGTCAACGCCGGAATCCTGAAGAAGATGAATGCCTACTGGCAGAAGATCTTCCTCACGGTCGGCGTGCTCATCGCGGTATTCGGTATGCGGCTGGTCTTCCCCGTCGCCATCGTCGCCATCAGCGCCAAGGTCGGGCCCATCGAGGCCGTCCAGCTCGCGCTGGACGAGCCCGAGCAGTACGAGGCGCTGGTCACCGACGCCCACCCGGCCATCGCGGCCTTCGGTGGCATGTTCCTGCTGATGATCTTCCTCGACTTCATCTTCGAGGACCGTGACATCAAGTGGCTCGCCTGGCTGGAGCGCCCGCTCGCCAAGCTCGGCAAGGTCGACATGCTGTCGGTCTGCATCGCCCTGATCGCCCTCCTGGTCAGCGCGATGACCTTCGCGACCCACGCCCACACCAGCTCCGGCTACGCGGACAAGTCCGCCACCGTGCTGCTCGCCGGCGTCGCCGGTCTGATCACGTATCTGATCGTCGGCGGTCTCTCCGGCTACTTCGAGGACAAGCTCGAGGAAGAGGAGGAGCGCGAGCACGAGGAGGAGGAGAAGGCCAAGGCCGAGGGCAAGCAGGTCTCGGCGGTGGGCCTGGCCGGGAAGGCCGCGTTCTTCCTGTTCCTGTACCTGGAGGTGCTGGACGCGTCGTTCTCCTTCGACGGAGTCATCGGTGCCTTCGCGATCACCAACCACATCTTCTGGATGGCGCTCGGCCTCGGCATCGGCGCCATGTACGTCCGGTCGCTCACGGTCTACCTGGTCCGCCAGGGCACCCTCGACGACTACGTCTACCTGGAGCACGGCGCGCACTACGCGATCGGTGCGCTCGCCGTCATCCTGCTCGTCACCATCGAGCACCAGATCAGCGAGATCATCACCGGTCTCGTCGGTGTCGTGCTGATCGCCTGGTCCTTCACCTCCTCCGTGATGCGCAACAGGCGCCTCGCGGCGGAGGAGACCGAGGAGAAGGCGCTCGCGGCAGAGTAAGTGTGACGCCGCAGGGTTTGAGGAACGCTCTCAGCGGGGCGGCCAGGAGGCACACCGGCCTCCGGGCCGCCCCGCGCGGTGTTCCGGGACTTCGGTTCAGGGCCTTCAGGGCCTTCAGGGGCATCGGGGTCTCCGGGGCCTCCGGGGACATCGGGGTCTTCGAGGGCTTCGGGCCTTCAGGGCCGCGCGAGGCATCGGGACCGGCCGGGGAAAGAACCGGCCGGGCGCAGTCAGGGGTGGGTGGGGACATGGCCTTCTGGGACGGTTGGTGGCGTGGCAGGGGAGTGGCGCAGTTCGACTCGGGCAGCGCCTCGACCAACTCGATTCAGCTGACGAGGCGGCACCCCCAGGTGTCGCTCACCAAGCAGGGCGCCGCCACCGGCAACCTCCGGGTCAATCTGTCGTGGCGGATGCGGACCTCCGACATCGAGGGCCGCTCCAAGCAGAGCGGCCGGCTGCTGCGGAACCCCTCCAAGCTCTTCAAGCCCGAGGTCGTCCAGGCGCACACTCAGGGCGTCGTCAACGTGGACCTCGACCTCGGCTGCCTCTACGAGCTGATGGACGGCAGCAAGGGCGTGGTGCAGCCGCTCGGCAGTTTCTTCGGCAGCCTCAACGAGCCGCCGTACGTCAGGCTCAGCGGCGACGACCGCTTCGGCGCGCCTTCCGGCGAGACGTTGTTCGTCAATCTCGACCACCGCGACTCGATCAAGCGGCTGCTGTTCTTCGTCTACATCTACGACAGCACGCCGGCCTTCGACCGTACGCACGCGAAGGTCACGCTGTACCCGAGCAACGGGCCGCGCGTGGAGATCGAGCTGGACGAGCGCGCCCCACAGGCCCGCTCGTGCGCCGTGTTCACCGTGGAGAACGTCAAGGGTGAGCTGGTCGTGCGCCGCGAGGTGAAGTTCGTGTACGGCTTCCAGGCGGAACTGGATCGCCTGTACGGCTGGGGACTGCAGTGGGGCCGCGGCTACAAGACCAAGGCCTGAGCCGCCGTCCCCCTCCGCCCCGTCCTACGCCTCCCCTTTTCCGTTGCCACGCCTGTTTTCCGTTGCCACGCCTGCCGCTGGTCACTGGCGGACGAACTGGGGGCCCATCGGAGGCAGCCGGAAATTCGGGTCGGGCGCCGGGGCGGCAGCGGCGGCGGGCTGCGGATAGCCGTACGCGGGCTGTGCCGAGGGCTGCGGTGAGGCCGGCTGGGGGTAGCCGTACGCAGGCTGCGGTGCGGGCTGGGGCGTGGTCTGCTGCGGGTAGCCGTACGCGGGGGACGTGGGCGCGGGGAACGTGGGTGCGGGCACCTGCGCCTCGGGCTGCTGCGGCTGGGTCGGCGACGGGGCCTGCGACGTGGCGGCCTGTGTCTGCGGCTGCGGCTGTGACGGTACGGACGGCTCCGGCTGCGCCTCGGGCTCGGTCTCGTCCACCGAGATGCCGAACGCCGTGGCCAGGCCGATCAGCCCGGTCGGGTAGCCCTGCCCCACCGCCCGGAACTTCCAGCCGTCCCCGCGCCGGTACAGCTCACCGCAGATGATCGCGGTCTCCTCGCCGGTCTCCGGCCGTACGTCGAACACGGCCAGCGGCTCGCCGTCCGCCGCCCCGGCGTCGTACAGCATGATCCGCAGGTCCCGTACGGCGGCGAAGCTGCCGCCGTCGGAGGACGCCGCGAGCACCACCTGGTCGACCGACGGGTCGAGCGATCCGACGTCCGCCTGGACGGTGTCGGTGAGCCCCTCGGCCTCGCGCTTCTTCGGCAGCAGCCGCACCAGCCCGGAGGGGTGGCGGGGCTGGTTGTAGAAGACGAAGTCCTCGTCGGAACGCACACGGCCGTCGGTCCCCAGCAGCAGGGCGGAGGCGTCCACGTCCGGGACCCCGGGACCGGGAGACCAGCGCAGTACGGCCCGTATCGCCGTCGCTCCGAGCGGAACGTTGGAGCCCTTCAGCATCGCATGCGTCATGCCCGTCATCCTGCCTTCCCGTCCCCCGCGCGGACAACGCGGGGGAGGGAGGGCATGCACCTGCCCGGACGCGGGCAGCCTGAGTCGGGGGCCGGAAACCGGACGAGTTACCTGGATTTCATGCGCTTGGGGAACTCATGACACCTGCACCTACGTACTATTACCGGCCACCTCAAAAACAGGGCCGCGACGGCAGTACGGGGGATCTACATGCGTCATTTCGGGCATATCCCGGCCACTGCACGTAAGGAACTGTTCCACAAGGAGCCGTGCGAGTTCGATGCCGGCTCCCCCGCACGCATGCTCTCGGCCGCCCTCGGGGCCACGCTCTACAGCCCCGCGACGCGGCCCCGGCTCGCGGACGACATCCTGAAGCAGGCAGCTCGCGGGGTGGTCTCCATGGTGCTCTGCCTGGAGGATTCCATCGATGACGCCGAGGTCCAGGACGCCGAGGAGAACCTGGTCCGCCAGTTCGCCGACCTCGGCGTGCGCGGCGCCGATGTGCCGCTGCTCTTCATCCGGGTCCGTAGGGCGAGCCAGATTCCGGACCTCGTGCGGCGCCTTGGCGAAACGGTCCGGCTGCTGTCCGGATTCGTACTGCCGAAGTTCACGCAGGAGCGCGGCGGAGCCTTCCTGGAGGCCCTCACCGCGGCCGAGACCGAGAGCGGCAGCCGGTTGTACGCCATGCCGGTGCTCGAGTCCCCCGAGCTGCTCCATCTCGAGACCAGGGCCGAGACCCTGAAGGGGATCGCCCGGACGGTCGGCGAGTACCGGGAGCGGGTGCTCGCGCTGCGGCTCGGTGTCACCGACTTCTGCTCGGCGTACGGACTGCGCCGTTCGCCCGACATGACGGCGTACGATGTCCAGATCGTCGCCAATGTCATCGCCGACGTCGTCAATGTGCTCGGCCGCTCCGACGGGACCGGGTTCACCATCACCGGCCCGGTGTGGGAGTACTTCAGGCTCCAGGAGCGCATGTTCAAGCCCCAGCTCCGCCGCAGCCCCTTCCTCGAGGTGCGGGCCGAGAAGCTGCGTACCGCACTGATCGAGCACGACCTCGACGGGCTGCTGCGGGAGATCGAGCTGGACCGGGCCAACGGTCTGCTCGGCAAGACCTGCATCCACCCCTCCCATGTGCTGCCCGTGCACGCGCTGTCGGTCGTCAGTCATGAGGAGTTCAGCGACGCGCAGGACATCCTTCGCCCGGAGCGGGGAGGTGGCGGAGTGATGCGGTCGGCGTACACGAACAAGATGAACGAAGTGAAGCCGCACCGAGCCTGGGCGGAGCGCACGCTCCAGCGCGCCGAGGTGTTCGGCGTCGCACGCGAGGACGTCGGATTCGTGGAACTGCTCACCGCCGGGCTCGCCGGCTGATGCCGGGGACGACGAGAACGGCCAGGACGACGAAGCTGATGGCGAAGACGACGAACGCGGCAGAGACGACAAGGACGAAGGAGAGCGGAACGCCAGTGGTGTGGTCGGGTAGCTGGGTCGCCCAGCGGCTGGGAGTCGAGCTCGTCGGCGACGACGCGCTGAAGGACCTGCTGGGCCTGGCCCTGCGGCGCAACCCCAAGCGGGCGCATCTGCTGGTGTCGCATGTGCTCGGCAAGCATGTGCCGCAGAGCCCGGCTGCCGTGTACGAACACGGGTTCGCACTCGGTGTGCGGGTGCGCGAGCTGCTGGGCGACGAGGAGGCCGCGCGCTCGGTGGTCCTCGGCTACGCGGAGACGGCGACCGGCCTCGGACACTCGGTCGCCGACGGACTCGGGCTCGCACCCTACCTCCACTCCACGCGCCGCCCCGTCGACGGCGTCGCCCCGGCCGGCGGCTTCGAGGAGTCGCACTCGCACGCCACCTCCCATCTGCTGCTCCCGGAGGACCCCAAGCTGCTGGCCGGAGCCGGCCCCTTGGTGCTGGTCGACGACGAGTTCTCCACGGGCAACACGGTGCTGAACACGATCCGCGACCTGCACGAGCGCCACCCCCGCGAGCGGTACGTGGTCGTCGCCCTCGTCGACATGCGCTCGGCGGCCGACGCAGGCCGCCTGGAGGACTTCGCGAAGGAGATCGGCGCCCGGATCGACCTGGTGGCGACGGCCGGGGGGACGGTACGGCTCCCGGAGGGGGTGCTGGAGAAGGGCCAGGCGCTGGTGGCGGAGCACGAGGGCATGGCCGTCGGCGCGCCGTCGGGCGTGGCGTCGGGTGCGCGCTCGGCTGTCCGCGTGGAGCTCGGCTGGCCCGCCGGTGTCCCCGACGGCGGACGGCACGGGTTCACCCCCGCCGACCGCATCGCGCTCGAGGCCGAGCTGCCGGCGATGGCGGCCCGGATCGCCGAGGCGACCGGTCCCGCGGAACGGATCCTCGTGCTCGGCTGCGAGGAACTGATGTACGCGCCCCTGCGGCTCGCCCACGCGCTGGAGGCCCTGGGTGCGAGCGAGGTCCGGTACTCGACGACCACCCGGTCGCCCGTCCTCGCCGTGGACGACCCCGGCTACGCGATACGGACCAGGCTGGTCTTCCCGGCCCACGACGACCCGGCCGACGGGCCCGGCGAGCGGTACGCGTACAACGTGGCCGACGGCGGCTTCGACGCGGTCGTCGCCGTCGTCGACTCCACCGCCGACACCGAGGCACTGCACGCCCCCGACGGGCTGCTGGCGCAGCTCGCCGAGCACATACCGCACGTCGTGCTCGCCGTCGTCCCCAGCTACGTCCCGGCCCCTGAAACTCAAAGCTACGTCCCCGCCCCTGAAACTCCCGGATACGTCCCTGCTCCTGAGACTCCCGGAAGGGAACCCATGCTGCCCGATCCGCTCCGCGGACCCGCCTTCTCCTCCTACGCCCCGGACGAGGTCGGCTGGCTGCTCCAGGACCTCTCGGACGTCGAGCTCGAAGCGCCCACGGAGGAGCGCGAGGAGGCGATACAGAGCGGTGGCGCGCACTACGCCGAGTCGCTGCCCGTCGAGTACCAGCCGAGCGCCCAGTACCAGGAGCTGTTCCGCGCCGCGCTCGACACCTCCGCCGCCCGCATCGCCCGCGCGGTCGGCACCGTCACCGAGACCGTGCTCGCCGAGCGGGCCGCGCGCCCCGTCCTCGTCTCACTCGCCCGCGCCGGCACGCCGGTCGGCGTGCTGATGCGGCGCTGGGCCCGGCACCGCCGCGGCCTGGACCTCCCGCACTACGCCGTGTCGATCGTCCGCGGCCGCGGCATCGACGCGAACGCGCTGCGCTGGCTCGCCGCGCACCACGACCCGGCCGACGTCGTGTTCGTCGACGGCTGGACGGGAAAGGGCGCCATCACCCGCGAACTGGCCGCCGCGCTCGGCGAGTTCGACGGCTTCGACCCCGAGATCGCGGTCCTCGCCGACCCGGGCGGCTGCGTTCGTACGTACGGCACCCGAGAGGACTTCCTCATCCCGTCCGCATGCCTCAACTCCACCGTCTCCGGGCTGATCTCCCGTACGGTGCTGCGCTCCGACCTGGTCGGCCCTGACGACTTCCACGGCGCGAAGTACTACCGCGAGCTCGCCGGCGCCGATGTCTCCGGCCACTTCCTGGACACCGTCGAGGCCCGCTTCGACGAGGTCGCCGACGCCGTGGACACCGAGGTCAAGGAGCTGCTGTCGGCGGACCGGGCGCCCACATGGGCCGGCTGGGCCGCGGTGGAGCGGATCAGCGAGGAGTACGGCATCCACGACGTCAACCTCGTCAAGCCGGGCGTCGGCGAGACCACCCGGGTCCTGCTGCGCCGCGTCCCCTGGAAGATCCTGGCCAAGCGGGGCGCGGGCGCCGACCTCGACCACGTAAGGCTGCTGGCAGGGCAGCGCGGCGTACCGGTCGAGGAGGTCGACGACCTTCCGTACACCTGCGTCGGGCTGATCCACCCCCAGTACACGCGCGGCGCGACCGGCGCCGACGGCAGGGCGGTGGCGGGCCAGTGACCCTCTCCCTCATCGCCAGCGATCTCGACCGTACGCTCATCTACTCGGCGGCCGCACTGCAGTTGACGGTGCCCGACGCCGAGGCGCCCCGGCTGCTCTGCGTCGAGGTGCACGAGAGCAGGCCGCTGTCCTACATGACCGAGACTGCCGCCGGGCTCCTCGCTGAGCTGGCCCGTGACGCCGTCTTCGTCCCGACCACGACGCGAACGCGCAAGCAGTACCGCAGGATCAATCTGCCGGGCCCCACACCGGCGTTCGCGATCTGCGCGAACGGCGGGCATCTGCTGGTCGACGGCGAAACCGACCGCGGCTGGCGGCGGATGGTGGCTGCCCGGCTCCTGGCCGAGTGTGCCTCGCTCGCCGAGGTGCGCACCCATATGCTCGCGGCGGCCGACCCGGCGTGGCTGCTCAAGGAGCGGGTCGCCGAGGACCTGTTCGTGTATCTGGTCGTCGAGCGCTCGCTGCTGCCGGAGGGCTGGACGGAGGAACTGGCCGCATGGGCCGAGCCCAGGGGGTGGACCGTCTCCCTGCAGGGCCGCAAGATCTACGTGGTGCCGAAGCCGCTCACCAAGAGCGCGGCGGTCCACGAGGTCGTCCGGCGCACGGGCGCCGAACGCGTCCTCGCGGCGGGCGACTCGCTCCTCGACGCCGACCTGCTGCTGACCGCGGACCACGCCTGGCGCCCGGGCCACGGCGAACTGGCCGATACGGGCTGGTCCGCCCCGCATGTCACCGTGCTCCCGGAGCGGGGGGTCGCGGCCGGCGAGGAGATCCTGCGGCGCTTTGCGACGACGGCGACCACGACGGCGGTGACGACTGCGCCGGCGCCGACGACACCGACGGTCCCGCTGCCGGCCCCGTCCCCGGCCCCGTCCCCGGCCCCGCACACGACGGACGCGGCAGACACGGCGGCGACGCGCTGAGCAGCTGAGCCGAGGTTCGACGGGACCTAGCCGCAGCAGCCGCCCCCGCAGCACCCGCCGCCGCTCGCGGCAGGTGCCGGTGCCGACTGCGTACGCGTACCGCCGACGGCGACGGCGGACAGCAGCTTCACGGTGTCCTCGTGGCCGACAGGGCAGGCGGCGGGGGCGGAGGACTCGGCCATGGGCCGGCTCACCTCGAACGTGTCGTCGCAGGTGCGGCAGCGGTACTCGTAACGGGGCATGCGCACAGATTAACCCTGGCGGGCGCGTGCCCCACCGGTTGCCTCACCGGTTGCCCCACCGGCCGCCGCTTCGGGATGGCGTGCCCTGTAGTACGGATTGTCGTGGGGGAGGGCGCTGCCGACGCGCCCGTACATCCCGAACCACATCAGCATGATCCCGACGACGAAGCTGAAGAGGACGTTCTGGATCCGGAAGTTGAGGAAGTTGTACTCCGTCTCCAGCATGCCGAGGCCGATGAAGCCGTTGAGGATGAAGAGGATGCCGAGAACCATGTTCAGGGTGGAGGCGAAGTTGCCCCCGATGACCATGCCGACGAAGAGCAGCAGTCCGACGCAGATGGACAGCACACTCAGCGCGCCGTTGGTGTTGAGGCCCCCGACGGTGTTGTTGCCGGTGTCGAAGAACCCGAGGTTGTGGGTCAGGCCGAGGATCCCGAAGGCGAGCAGGACCAGCCCCATGAGCCCGGCGCCGACGCGGTAGACCTGGTTGAGGCGGTGGTCGACGGGCAGATGCTCGTCCAGTACGACGTGGATGCCGCTCTTGTGGTGCGCGGTCTGGCGTACATGAGTGGATGCCACGGTGGCCTCCTTACAGGCGTACGTACATCCACCAGCATCCGCCCGCGCCGACGACCCGACAAATCCTCGGCCGTCGTGCCGTCCGTCGTGCCGCCGCCTGCGCCGGCCGTCGTGCCGGCCGCCTGCGTCGGCCGTCTGCGTCGGCCGTCTGCGCCGGCCGCCTGGGTCACGCGTGCAGTCAGGCGCCTGCGTCAAGCGTGTGCGCCGCGCTCCTCGCGGATCTGCTCGACGACGCGCGCCACGGCCTGCCGTACCGCTTCCGTCTCCGTCAGGAAGTGCCAGTAGTCGGGGTGGCGGCCCTCGAGCCCGGCCACGGCACGCTCCAGCCGGGCGACGGAGTCGTCCAGGGGCCGGGCGTGGCGCGGGTCCGGGGTGTTGCGGCCCGCCATGGCCAGACGCTGGGCGTCGCGGATGGCGAACCGGGTGCGCTGGATCTCCTGCTCCGGGTCCTTCGCGACGGCGTCGAGACGGCGCAGCCGGTCGCCGGCGGCCGAGACGGCCTCGTCCGTGCTGTTCAGCAGCGCCCGGACCGTGCCGAGCAGGGCGGTCGCGTCCGGCCAGCGCTGCTCGTCGCGCGCCTTCGCCGCCTCCTTGAGCTTCTCCTCGGCCCGGCGGACGTTCTCGGCGGCCTGCGCGGGGACGGGCTGCAGATCCTGCCAGCAGGCGGCGGTGAAGCGGCGGCGCAGCTCGCTGAGGACGGGCTCGACGCCGCCCGCACGAGTGGTCAGGGCCTGGGCGCGGGTGCGCAGCGACACGAGCCGCTTGTCGATCTCGGCGGCACGCTCGGGGAGCCGCTCGGCCTCGGTCCGTACGGCTTCGGCTTCCCGTACGACCCGGTCGGCACGCTGCAGCGTGTCCGCAACGCCGTGCCGGCCGGCGCCCTCGTTGAGCCTCGTCAGCTCGGGGGCGAGGGCGGCGAGGCGGGCGGCCAGATCGTCTGCTCGCAGTCCGGAGCCCCGCACCGAATCGAGAGCATTGCTCGCGGCAATGAGCGCCTGTCGCGCGCGCTCCACCGCCGGCGCGAGCCGGGCCAGCTGGGTCTCCGCCTTGTCGAGCAGCGGCCCGAGCCCCTGCGCGAACCGGTCGAGCTCGCCCTTGACCCGTACGAGCTCGTCCTTCGCCTTCGTCAGCTCCGTACGCGCCCGCGCCGCGACCGACGCGTCGAGCCCGTCCCGGTCGAGGTCGTGCGCGTCGACCGCCGTGATGTAGCCGTGGCTGACCTCGTCGATCCGCCGCCCCAGCGCGGCGAACTCCTCCACCGCCCGGCGCGCGCCCGGCGAACTGTCCACGGCCGTGATCGTCTCGATCGAGATCCGCAGATCGCGCTGGGCCGTGTCGAGCTCGTAGAAAGCCGCGGCGGCCGCGTCCTTCGCGGCCTGCGCATCCGCCCGCTGACTCTCCCCGCGCCCCCCGCCGAACCAGCGGCGTGTCCCCCCGCTGCCCCCGCTTGCGAAGGCCCCCGGCAGCGCGACGGCGACCAAGGGCAGCGGCAGCAGGACCACGGCGACAAGATCCCGCAGACCCCGCGCGACACCCGCTTTCGCTTTCACTCCTGTGTGCGGCCGCGCGTGTGTCGCCGTCACATCCCTCTCCCGTGCCGTGTCCGCCCTGCCCGGTTCATTCTCCCACCTGGTAAGGACGAACACACGGGCCCGTTAGTTCGCTCGTACGACAACCTCTCCGCGCTGTCGCTGATCCGGTCCGACGGCGAAGCCGAGCGCCACCGCCTCGTCGTCCGCCCGCCACGGCCCCACGGCCCCAGGGCTCACCCCGGTTCCTACCCGACCCCGACATGATCTGGTTTGCGGCACCCACCGGTGGTCCATGTACGCTGTTGCCTCATTCCGGGTGCGTAGCTCAGGGGTAGAGCGCTGCTCTTACAAAGCAGATGTCGGCGGTTCGAAACCGTCCGCGCCCACCAGCACAAAGGCCCCTCGCCGATCATGGCGAGGGGCCTTTGACATCCACTTCTGACATCAACGGGGACGATCAGGAGCGGTCGCGCCGGGTCCTGAGCAGCCGGTCCATATGGCCGACCGCTTCACGCTGGGTGTCCTGTACGACGTGGGTGTACACGTTCATCGTGACAGCGATCTGGCTGTGGCCGAGGATCTCCATCACGACCCGGGGCGGGACGCCGGCGGCGGTGAGGAGAGTCGCCGTGCCGTGTCGGGCATCGTGGAGCCGGATGACTCGGAGACCGGCGTTCTTCGCGACGCGGGTGAACGAGCGGTAGAGGTTGCGGGGCTCGATCGGCTGTCCCGTCCGAGTGGTGAAGACGTACCCGGTGTCCTCCCACTTCTCCCCGGCACGCTCGCGCATCGCGGCCTGCTTGAGGCGCTGCCACCGCAGGGGAGCGATGCAGATGGCGGGCAGGGGAAGTGTCTGCTTGCGGCGGCGCCCCTTGGGATCGTCCTCGTACACCTCCCCGGAACCTCAGGCCCGGAACACCGGAGAGAACATCCGTTTCTCGCGCGCACTGCTGGAGGAGCACGGCGTCCCAGTGTCGTCCGTGCTGCTGGTGAGCAAGCCGTACGAGGAGCGACGGGCCTACGCCACGGCCCCCAAGCTGTGGCCGGACGTCGAGTTCGTCAGTGCGTCAGCGCCCATGACCCTGGCCGACTACATCGACTCGATCGGCGACGCCTGCCTGGTCGTCGACATGCTGGTCGGAGCGCTTCAGCGCCTGCTGATCTACCCCGCCCAGGGCTTCATGATCAGCCAGGCGGTCCCTCAGGATGTCCAAGACGCCTACGAACGCCTGTGTGCCCAGGGGTTCACGAGTCGGCTTATCCCTGATGCCTCTCAGGCGGAGTGAGTAAAAACCTTCTCTACGGGTTCAAGGCACCCGCCGCGCACGCGCGGCGCGTGCGGCCCGGCGCCCGGGCCGCCGCTCATGTCTTCGCCAGCGGCGGCCCGGGCACCGGCCCGCACACCTGACGGCTCGGGTTGATGGACGAGAAGGCCCGTCTGGTCAGGGCGATTGCTCCACGTTCACGTCAGAACGATGCCTCCGGCGGGGGCGCTCAGGCTCCGGGATGGAGGGGGACCGCGGGCGGCTGCGGGCCGGTCGTGGTGAGCGTGGGGGCTCCCATCCCGCCTGCCATCGACCCAGGCAGAGCCGAACAGACACGGGCCCTGGCGTCCAGGTCGTTCGTACAGTGGCGCGCTCCCAGCAACCACCGCGCCCGCAGCCGACCGCTACCAGCCTCGGCAGGCCGACGATGCCCCCGCAGACCACAACGGTTTCGGCCTATATCGCCCAGGTTTCAAAAATGCCCAACTCCCTCCCGATGAAGAGCGCTGCCGAAGTAGGAACCAGCAAGCAAATGCCGATGCCGCCAAGCACATATGGCGCCATTGGCGTCGCTTTCGGGAAGTGGTCATCGGGTCGACGCTTGCGCGCAATAGCGAAGCGCCGGATAAACAGAGCGGCACTCAACATGATCAGGAACGCGCCGACAATCTGCAGCGCCATCAAGCCGCATTCAATAAGGAAAAGGACCAGGTACGAGAGCAGCACCCCCACGACTACCCTCACTTACTCAGATTTCGGCATTAATCAGAATCCGGTCGGCTTTCATTGCCGTCGGCTGCAACCACGCGCAAGGCGGACAATAGGATCATGGCCTGGACTGCGTCAACCCGTGCAGCTGAACGCGTGCCCGATGCGTGCCCGACCTATTGGTAAGTCGCGGCCATCTACGGGCTCCCCCGCCCTGGACCAGCAACCGCGACAAGCACCACCACGGCAGGTCAAGGGCACTTACCCCGCTGGTGGCTCTGGTGATGATGAGGCGCACGCCCCCCTCCGTACAGGAGCGACAGCAACCGACAGCGCCCGCCATGAAGTCGACAGCGGCCCGAAAGCGGCCGTAATGACTCTGGATGACCGATCCATTCTTAGCTACGGATCAGAAGGCTTCTGACATCCACGGCTGACATCAACGACGCCGGACGAAGGTGTACACCAGCACCCCTGTCCGGCTGTCGCACCCGTCGACGACGGCCTCCGGAGCGGGTTCGGATCGAACTTACAAAGCGGGTGTCGCAGCCCAAGAGCCGGATGCTGGCAGCTGAAGAAACGAGCGACGGTGTCGGACTCGAGAGGCTTAAGAGCCGTGGGTAGAAACGGTCGAGGACGAGGTGATGGAGCCGCTGACGCGGTCCGACGAGACGCGCACCTGGCGCGGCAGTTTCGAGCGGATACCCGACTGGTTCGTCGGCGGGTGGTACCTCGAGTTCTACCGGGAGAGCCAGCGCCGCGGGGTCCTCGCAGACCTGGAGGCGCTGCCGTGGAACCGGCCGGAGTGTGTCCAGGTCATGCTCCACGACGAAGACGATGATTGCTTCGGGCTGTGGATGTTCCAGGACGGCGCGCTGGTCGAGGTGTCGATCCCGCGCACACAGAGGGTCCACGTCCCGCCGCCGTCGTGGTGGGACGACAGCCCTCGGCCCGGATCCCTGTGGCGGACGGACGGGCCGGACCGCGGGCTGCCCCAGCATTCCCCCGAGCACGAGCAGGACCCGCGACTGTCTTGGTAGCGAGGGCTGGTTGTGCCCCATAGGTGAGCCCGAGTACAGGGGAGTGCAGAGCCCGGTTGGATGGTGCTGCCATGCAGGACGCACTCTTCCACTTGCCGGAGCCACCCGCGGAGCACGCCGTGATCGCTCGCTTCCAACTCGGTGGCGACGACCTTGGCGAACCTGATCAATGGTCCTTGGTCTTCGAAGCCGAACGATCCATGGGAGCCACGGTCAAGGCCGCCGGTGTCGGTGAGGTCGACGGCAACGAGTTCGGTGGGGGTGAGTTTGTGCTTTTGGCCTACGGCCCCGATGCGGACGCCCTGTACCGGGTGATGGCGCCTGGTCTGCGGGCGCTCCCGTTTCGGCCGGCGCACGTCGTGCTGAGATACGGAGAACCTGCCGACCGCGCCATTGAAGAGCGCATCGAGCTCTGAGCCCGCGTGCCAGATCCGTGCCAGATCCAGCGGTCAGCCGCGGTCAATCGAGGGCGACCACGGGGCCCACACGCTCGCAACGGCCGTCGCGGCTTCCAGACGGGACGAGCTGGGCAGATGCCTCATAGGTGGCGGTTACTCACGGCCGGGCCGCCTCCTGAGCAGCCGGTCCCTGCGTGTAGACGCTCATGGTGACCGCGACGGGCACGCTGCGGTTACGACGCTACGGCGGCAAGATCACCTGCCCGGGGGCCGGTGGTAAAGCCGACGCGGTGGTGTCTTACTGGTACTGAGGCTCAAAGCGATAACTGAGGTGTAGCTCGCTACGGCGTGTGTCGAGAGCTTCGATCACGTGGCGTGGTTGCTAGGTGCAATGAGTTAGCTGGTGCCCGTCTGATTCTGACGGTCTCGGCCGACCACTGGCCGCGCATGTGTCTTTCGATTCCGAAGGCCCCTCGAAGGGTTGCCGCCTGCTGGAGCCCCGCGAAGGTTGCGAGCGCGATAGATCCGGAGGCGCATGCACATGACCTTTGTGGAGAAGCATCGATTCGCCGGGGGCCGGACTGAGCGAGACTTGATGAAGATCTCTTGGGAGGGTGAGCTTTTCGGTGTGGGCCTTTTTGAGACCCTGGCCGATATGTATCCCGATCACGCCAGGCTGTTCACGGCGTGCGCGACGATGGAATGGTTCAACGTCCACTACTGCGAGCCCTTCGGTCACGATGCCGGCGTGCACGTCACCCTGGAGCAGGCCGAGAAGCTGGGGAGGGAAGGAGCGGCGCTCGCGCGAGGCCTTCACTCCTTCAAAAGCGTGGCAAAGGTGGCGGTCGAAGAGACCCGAGAGGCCGATCCGCTGTACATGCAGATGGGCAAGGGTGCCCACACCCCTGAGCTGAAGGCCCTCGCAGAGGACCTGCTCGAGCACGAGAACGCGATGCGGGACTGGCTCAAGTCCGAGTTGGACGGGATGTCCGACGGCGGCGCGAAGATATTCGCGTACCTCGAGCGTCATGGGATCTCGCGAGAAGAGGCTGTGACTCCGCGGAAGCTCAGGGAGGACGTGGGAGGAGACAAGCAGCAACTCGTCCTCGCGTTCTTCCCCGACGAGGACGCCGCCGACCGGGCAGCCAACGCGCTGAAGAGCTGGGAAATGGCCAGCGAGTACATGAAGGTCGACGCGATCGGCGTGCTCGTCAAGGACGAGCACGGCAAGATCAAGGAGCACAAGCTCGGACGGAGAGCCGGGAAGAAAGGCATGGGTGTCGGTGTAGCCCTCGGCGTGATCGCGGCGATACCCACAGGCGGTCTCTCGCTGGTCGGGGGTGCCCTCGCGAGCGGGGTCGGAGGCGGGATCATCGGCGAGTTCTTCCACAAAGGCCTCAAGATGACCAACGAGGACGTGGAGCGCATCGGCCGCGAGCTCGACGAAGGTCACGCAGCAGTTGGTGTGCTCACCTGGGACTTCGAGACCGAGGCTGTGGCAGAAAGCCTCAAGGAGAGGGGCGCGACGCTCCAGACGCTTGAGGTAGCCAAGGTGGAGGCTGAGGACTAGGAGCCCGCGGCCTCCGCGGCTCGACAAGTGGCGTGAGGCTCCGCCCGCCTGTAGCTCGCATCGAGAGGCGCGTGACATCTACCGCTGAAATCAACGACGGTGGACGCTCACAGCCCTTGGCAGTCGCTCGTGGCCTCTTCTTCATGAGCCCGGCGCGTCATAGACAGGGTACGAACGAACTTACAAAAGCGGATGTCGGCGGTTCGAAACCGTCCGCGCCCACCAGCAGGAAGTACGACGAAGGCCCAGGTCACCGGTAGCAAACGGGAAGCCTGGGCCTTGTTCGTTCCTTCGCGATGTGGGCGGGGGGAGAGGCGTCGTGCCACTTACGTGCCAGATACCCCGTCGGGGCCTTCGGCAGCTGACTCTGCCGGCCGGACCTTCTTGATCTGCTCGTCGACCCAAGGGGCCGAGCGACCAGCCCAGCAGACCTCAGCGACCGCCCCGCCCGTAGTTCGCATCGAGGTGATCCCCCTGTGCCGACGCGAGCGGGGCGCAGGCACATCGACAGTGCGCACGGATTAGAGCGTCAGGCAGGAATCCAGTGGGGCCACTGAGGAGGGATGTTTGTCGCGGGGCAGAGACCGGAGTCTCCGGGATAACCGTCCAGCGTCCCCTTCGTCGCGAAGAACCACCAGGCCAGTGAGAGAGTCACGACGATCACCAACATCAACGACACACAGACTCGTAGGACCTTGGGTGCGCGAAACGTCACGAGCCGACCGACTGCCCACGCTGTCACACCGCACAGGCCCCCGAGCGGCACTATCAACACCAGCAGAATGGTCAGCTCGAAGCGCCCGCCGGCTTCGTACCCTGCATCGCAATATGCACGCGCCCAGACAGTCAACTCCCACGAGACGCAAGCCATCGAAGCCCCGAAGAGTGCCGAGGCTGCCCATGGGACCCAGCTGAATCGCCCCGGCTTCCCTGTGGTCACGCCAGGACATGACGTCGACAAGCCACCCGCGATTGCATGAACCGCGCTTGAGACGCTGCTAACCACGGCCAGGCAGCGCACGGCTCTCGCACGAGAAGCACACCAGATCAGGCGGAGAAGGACGGTCAACAGCGGTGCGAGCTGGCAAGGCGAAGTTCGAAACCGTCCGCGCCCACCACTGCTGACCAGCCAGAACGCCGGACAGGCGCTCTGGCTGGTTCCGTATGCCCATCACGACGCCCATCAATACGGTCCGGGCATGATCCTCAGACCCGACAGCGGGGCAGCAGCAGGCGGCGCGGAGAACCTTCGAGGTCCGTGTCTACGCAGGCCTGGACCCTCTGACCAAACAGCGCATCTGCCTCACCGAGACAGCCGCGGGCCCGCGCGCAGCGCCGAACCGGGCGTCTCACCTCTCGCCTACCGCCGCACCTTCCAGGCCACCGGCACCTCCGCCCGGGCGGCAGGCGCCGAAGCTGCGGCGGCAGTCGGCGAGTGAGCAGGGCGGCGCGCCTGTGGATGTGCCCTGTGACGCGGCTGTGACAGTCGGCGGACACCGTGGTGAAGTCGCCCGGGCAGGCTTTTGGAAAGAGGACAAAAGACTCTATTCAGGCACTTCAGACACGTATCCCCTGCTTCCGAGGTCGTGAGCAGTGATGACCGAGCCGATCCGTCGGAGGAAATCGCATGAGCCTCGCACTCGCCACGCCGTCCACCGAAGCCCCCGCGCCTGTGCTGGCTCCGCGTGAGCAGGAGACGCTGCGGCACATCGCCGCCGGTCGCACCTATCTGCAGACGGCCCGCCACATGGGGCTCTCCAAGCACACGGTCGACGCCTATCTCCGCCGAATCCGGGCCAAGCTCAACATCAACAGCACGGCCGAACTCACCCGACTGGCCATCTCCCTCGGGCTGTGACACCCGGCCACCCGAGCCCGACCGACCGGGCAGGAGCAGTCGATCCGCGGCACCGGTATCGCCATGGCTGCACGGTTCGAAACCGTCCGCACCCCCCGCGCTGACCAGTGCAAACGCAGTGGAATGGCCTTCTGGAGACCGCCTTCAGTCCGATCACAGCTTGCCGGACACTACTCCGCGCCAGGTCCATCCCGCCCCAAGGGCCGCGTCTTGCAGGGGATCCTTCAGCGTCGAGTTGTCGAAGCGGAACGTCTCCGTCGCCTCAAGACCGCCCTCGGCACCCCGCCCGATCGTCCAGCGCCGGGACACCGTGTTCACTTGCCCGCGGGAGTACTCGGCCGACAGTGCCAGTCTGGCCGTGCCCCCGACCCACGTGACCTCCCACTGCCGGTCGAGGGCACGGACCTCGTGGTCCGCCGGGATCAAGCGCATCCGGATCTGAAGGGCCTGGTTCACCTGGGTCCGAGCGAAGAAGGTCTGCCAGGCCGGCTCCAGGATCCGCCACTCCGCCACCAAGTCGGCACCCTCCGGGGTGCCGTCGCGCACGACGTAGGGCACGTCCGGCTGGTTGAGCCTGAGCAGCGCCGCCCGGACTTCCTTGGTGGAATGCGGTGCGACACCACTGCTGGGGCGCTTGGTGCCGGTCAGTTTGTCGAAAAGGCCCATCGGGTCAACACATCGCCTCTGTAGCCATTTGACTCTTCTCTGTGATGGCCTGTGGCCGCCACGTGGATGTGCCCTGTGACGCGGCTGTGACAGTCGGCGGACACCGTGGTGAAGTCGCCCGGGCAGGCTTTTGGAAAGAGGACAAAAGACTCTATTCAGGCACTTCAGACACGTATCCCCTGCTTCCGAGGTCGTGAGCAGTGATGACCGAGCCGATCCGTCGGAGGAAATCGCATGAGCCTCGCACTCGCCACGCCGTCCACCGAAGCCCCCGCGCCTGTGCTGGCTCCGCGTGAGCAGGAGACGCTGCGGCACATCGCCGCCGGTCGCACCTACCTGCAGACGGCCCGCCACATGGGGCTCTCCAAGCACACGGTCGACGCCTATCTCCGCCGAATCCGGGCCAAGCTCAACATCAACAGCACGGCCGAACTCACCCGACTGGCCATCTCCCTCGGGCTGTGACACCCGGCCACCCGAGCCCGACCGACCGGGCAGGAGCAGTCGAACCGCGACGCCAGTGAAATGGCCCCCAGCCGATCAAGGCCGGGGGCTTTGCCATGTGCCTCCGACGCCAACGGACCGCGACGCGGGGAGCGGCCCCCTCGCGGCAGCGAGGAGCATCGTCGTCCCCCGGCGCCTTCGTGCATATCGGGTGCTGCGGCGGCGAATTGGGCTCGCCGACGCCCGCGCCGGCCCTCGCCCAGCAAAGGCATCGGCTCCCGTCAAGTCCCGATTTTTTGGGGCATGACGGCCATCATCCGCTTCGTGTCTCCTGATCTACAGGTCGCATCACGAGATGAGACCTCAGCCAAGCCTTTGACATCGAGGTGGAATCCATGAGCACTTTCGTTCGCGTACAGGAGGGCGGAGCGTCCCTTGAGGCCGTCCAGGAACCCCCGGCGAACGCGCAACTGATCGCCGCACCGGCCGGAGTGTCCTATCCCCGGTTGGCGCGGACCGAGCTCCATCGTTGGTGGCGTCCGCTGGTGGCCATGCTGGTCGCCGTGGTCGTCTGGTGGCTGTTCCTGACGCCCGCGGTGGACAGAGTGGCCCAGGTCGCCCTGCTGGCCGGGGTCGAGCCGGCCGCGGGCGGCGACACGATGTTCGCCGAGCCTCTGTGGGACTTCGCCGCTCTGACGCTCGTACTCGCGCTGATGATCCCGGCGGTGGTGATAGCCGCGCGCTTCGTGCAACGCCGGCCCGCCGGCACTCTGTCCTCGGTCACCGGACGGCTGCGCTGGCGTTGGCTGCTGGTCTGCCTGGGTGTGGCTGTGGCCGCGGTCGTGCTCGTGTTCGGCCTGGCCGTCGCCTTCGACGCCGTAGCCGGGCCCGGAGCGTCCGAGCCGACGCCGCCTGTCGTCTGGGCAGGCTGGCCGGCGTTCCTGACCGCAGCCGCGGTCGTCGTCCTGCTGGTGCCGTTCCAGGCCGCCGCCGAGGAGTACGTCTTCCGCGGCTGGATCCCCCAGATCTTCGGCTGCTACCTGCGCACCCCCTGGGTCGGCCTCATCGTGGCGGGTGGGCTGTTCGCCCTGGGGCACGGCATTGGCACGCCCTGGGGCTTCGCGGACCTGTTGCTGTTCAGCCTCGTCCTGGGCGTGCTGGTGAACCGTACGGGTGGCCTGGAGGCGGCCATTGCCTACCACGTGGCCAACAACGTCTTCGTCCTCCTTCTTTCCGTCATGTTCGTGGGCGGGATCGGCAGTGCCCTCAGGGTCAACATCTCGGAAGCCCCGTGGGTCATACTGGCGGCCACTGCCATCGTGATGCCGCTGTACGCGGTGGCGGTCCTGCGCCTGAGTCGCCGATTCCGCATCGAACGCACCACCCCTGAGCCCGCTCCCCGGCAGGCGGAGCCTGTGCCCGTCGCCGCGGTCTGAGGATGTACGAAGCAGATGCCGACGGTACGGAACCGTCCGCGCCCACCAGCGAAAAGGCCCCAGCCGATCACGGCCGGGGCCTTTGGCATCCACCCCACCTCCGTATCCACCCCGCATCCGCGTGCGCACGCGCATCCGACGTCAGCAGACGGCAATTGACGTCAGTGGAACGGTCAACCGCCGCGCGCCGATGCGACCTAAACGCGCCCTTTCGGCCCTGAACGTCCTTGCTCACTCTCGAATTCATGGGGGCGATTCGGGGCAATCACGGGATCGTTTGTCAGCGGTGCGGCGACGACGGCCCCACGGTGGGCGAACGCGGCCGTATCAGTCTCATGGCCCTGCTCTGCGAACCTTGTTGGGACGCGTACGCCAACGAGATCGCCATCCATGAGGGTGCCACGGACAGGCCCTGGCCGCAGCGGGACGACGTGACGCCGCACGAGCCACCCTGCTGCCCGCACTGCAACGCCGAGGTCCTGCCCTACCCCACCAACTACGACCGGTGGGTCCATCTCGCCACCAGGGATCACCCGGTGAAAGAGGTGCCTCCTCGCTACCGCTGGCGGCTCGTGACCCTCCGGGCTCGTCACTCCGGCATCCCCATCGACGTCGTGGCCGTGCGGGTCCGCGGAATCGAACCCCTTCCCGGCGACCTCGTACGCCCTGCCCACCGGGCGGTGTGCCTCGACCCGGATGCCATGGACGAGGTCGAGCAGGAACGAGCCCGGGGCCTGTAGCGAAAGCACTCGGATCATGGCGGGGCCTCGTGGGCGCGATCCGAAAGCGGCGGAAGCCTCATCGTCGTGAGGCCAACCGACCCCGTCCGCCATCAGCAGGACACCCGGCAACGGAAGTCGGCCGCCGCCCGACGCAGAGCGCCGTCAGCGCGAAGCCCCCACGGGGCCCGTGGGGGCTTCGCCCGGTGCTGCCGTCGCGTGTGCTGGTGCGTACGGCGCTGGTGGAGGGTGTCAGTAGAGGCTGACGTTGTACTTGCTCAGCGCCTCGGGGACGGGCTGGTAGAACGTGGTGCCGCCGGAGGAGCAGTTCCCGCTGCCGCCGGAGGTGATGCCGAGCGCCTTGCTGCCGTCGTAGAGCGGGCCGCCGGAGTCGCCGGGCTCGGCGCAGACGTTGGTCTGGATCATGCCGCGGACCGTGCCGCCGCCGCTGTAGTGGACGGTTACGTTCAGCGCGGTGACCGTGCCGCTGTGCGTCCCGGTGGTGGAGCCGGTGCGCTTGACCGGCTCACCGACGTAGGCGTTCGCGGCGCTGAAACCGCCCGTGTGGCTGAGCGAGGTGTTGTCGTAGCGGACGAGGGCGTAGTCGTTGCCCGGGAAGCTGGAGCCGATGGTCGGGCCGATGAGCGTGGTCAGGCCGGAGTTGGTGTACCAGGCGTTGGCGACGTCACCGCAGTGGCCGGCGGTGAGGAAGTAGTACGTACTGCCGCTGACGACGTTGAACCCGAGCGAACAGCGGTAGCCGCCACCGTAGATGGCGTCGCCCGCGGAGAGCAGCGGGGTGAAGACGCCCGAGGCCCGCTCGACCTTGATGGCGCCCGCATCGGCGCCCGCCGCCTTCTTGATCTTGGCGATCCCGGCGCTGGAGACGGTGCTGTCGGTGGTGACGACGACGCGGCCGGACGCGTTGTCGACATGCCAGGCGGTGCCGCCGACGTCGGCCTTCTCCACTGCGGCGGTGACCCGGCCGAGTTGGGCGGCGCTGTACGTCTGCGGGGTGGCCGCATGGGCGCTCGGCAGGGCGACCGCGGTGGCGGCTGCCAGGCCGAACGCGGCAGCGAGCATCCGGATGCGTCTCGCGGTGCCGCCACGGGGGGTGGTGGTGCGCTCGTTCCTCACAGATCTCCTCCTGGGGATGGGAGGGGCCCGGGGGGTGAGGGGCCCGTGAGGCGCAGCCGGGGACCGAGGGCTGGTGACGTGTCCCCGACAAGCGCTGCGCTGGAGTATCGGGCAGTCCGGAGCCGGGCACAAGAGCGTCGACGGCGGCCGGGCACTGGAGAGAGGCGGCCGGGGCACCCGAGAGGCGTCCGGGCGCCCCGGAGATGGGCATACTGACCCGATGCGGCGTACCTACGTCCACGAGGCGGTCCTCGTCATGCAGCCGGACGCGGACCTGCAGGCGCCAGGGGCGGCGATCACCACCGCGCTGTGCGGACACTGGGAACACCCGCCGCCGTGCCCGCTGGCCGCGCACCACACCCGAGCAGAACGCATGGGGGACCGGGTGGTGCTGCGAACGCTGTTCGCGACGGAACCCGCCACCGAGCACGTGGTGCGCGACCGCATCGACCTCGCCCTGTCCGCCGGCGAGATGCAGGGCCCGGACGGGGCGGTCACCCGCTGGCGGCTGCACAGCAGTCGGCGCAGTGACGTGACCGCCGAGGAGGAAGCACACGCCGAGCGTCTGACGGCACCTGAGACCTGAGACCTGAGACCTGGGACCTGGGACCTGGGACCTGAGACCTGTGGCCGGGCATCGCTCCGGTGTTCGGCGCCCCCGCGACCGGTGTCACTCACTTCCGGGACGAAGTGACTGTGCACCGAGGGCGATCCCGGCAGGATCGCCCCGTGCTTCGGTGGCCCGTCGGAGCATTACGACGTCCGTGGTCGACCGCCGAAACGCCGGACGTACCGCCGCTGCCAGGGGGTCTCGACGGCCCGACGGTCGTAGTGGCGCCGGACGAACGCCACCGCCTCGGTGGCCGGAACGCCGTCGAGGACCGCGAGGCAGGCCAGGGCGGTGCCGGTGCGGCCTCGGCCGCCGCCGCAGGCGATCTCGACACGCTCGGTGGCGACGAGGGTCCATGCCTCGTGGAGGAGGGTCCGGGCGTGCGCGGGATCACTGGGGAGGCGGAAGTCCGGCCAGCGGAGCCAGTGGGCTGCCCAGGGGACCTCCGGAGGCTTCTTGCCGTACAGGTGGAGGGCGTACGTGGGCGGGGGACCGGGCGGGAGAGGTCGCCGGAGGGCGCGGCCTCGGACGAGGCGGCCGGAGGGCAGGCGGAGGATTCCGGGGCCGACGGGATTCCAGGGCTCGGTCACGTGCCCAAACATAGCCACGGCTCCTCACCACCCGGGTGCGCGGGCCGCGGCGTCCTGCACCGGTGCTCCTGACCGTCGTGTCAGTCGACGAGTTCCGTGAGGTCGGTGAGTGAGTCGATGCGCCAGTCCGCCGCCGCGATCACCTCGGGGTCGTCGGCCCACAGGTGTCCCCATACGCCACGGCGGAGGTGCGCGGTGCGCAGGCCCGCGCGTTTGGCGGGGAAGACGTCGTTGACAGGGTGGTCGCCGACGTAGACGGTCTCGTGCGGGGCCGCGCGGGAGACCGTGAGGACGTGGGCGAAGAACTCGGGTGCGGGCTTGGCGACGCCCCACTCGTCGGACGTGGCCACCACGTCCGCGGGGATGTCCAGGGCGCGCAGCAGTCGGCCTGCCTTCGCGGTCTGGTTCCCGGCGACGACGACGCGGATGCCGCGGGCGCGGATGGCGGTGAGTGCCGGGCGTACGTCGGCGTAGAGATCGTCCTCGGTGAGTTGCTCACCGAGTCCGGCGGCCTCACGGGCGCGGTACTCGGCGCCGATGTCGATACCGGGCCGCAGCAGCCGCAGGGCGTCCGCGCTGTCGCGGCCCTGGGCGGTGACGGCCCCGACGAGCGCGGCCAGGGTGTGCCGGGGGACGTCGAGCCAGTCGGCCCAGGAGGCCCAGTAGCGGTCGTCACGCACGAGCGTGCCGCCGATGTCGAAAACTATGGTCTCCGTCACCGCACCCACACTACGGGTGCCGGTTGTCAGTGGGGAGCCGTAGCCTTGTGCGCATGTCCCCCAACCCTCGCAAGCCTGGTTCCGTGCGGTCCGCTGCCGTGGTGAATGCGGAGATTCGTGCGCTGTGGGACCGTTCGGGCGGGCGGCTGTCCGCCGTGGACGAGGCGCGCTACCAGGGGCTGTTGGTGGAGTGGGCCGCGGCGGTCGAGGCCGACGCGGGTGCGGGTGCGGGTGGGGGCGCCGGTGCCGTGGGGCCCGCCGTCGCCGACGCAGCATGACGGCGTCTTGCCGTGACGCCGTGATGCCGTGATGGCGTGATGCCGTGACGCGCGCGGCGAGGCTGCCGCGTACGGAGAGGTCGTCAACGCCACGCCGGGAACTGCGTCGCTGGATGTGCTGGACGGTCGGCGCGGGCCACGCTCGCCGGGAAGGCGCGCCTCCGTCATCGCCGAGCCGGACGTGCCGACGAGCCGACGAGCCCTCTCCCGTTCCTGCCCGGTGACGGCCCGCCGAGCGGGCGGTGCGTTGTCAGTGGCGTGGCCCACACTGGAGTCATGTGCCGAAGCATCAAGACCCTCCGCCCGCCCGTTCTCCCGCACGAGGCCACCGAGGACGACGTCAGGGCCGCCGCCCTGCAGTTCGTACGGAAGGTGTCCGGCTTCAGGGCGCCCGCCGCGCACAACAGGGAGGTGTTCGAGCGGGCCGTCGACGAGATAGCGGAGGCGACGCGTGCGCTGCTCGACGGGCTGGAGGTGCGCGGGGCCGGTGGGGCTAAGCGGGTTCCGGAGCCCGCGGACGCCGGATGACGTACGCCGCGAGCGAGCCCGCCGCGAAGAGGGCGAGGACCGACACCGCCACGCCCACCCACGTCGCGCCCAGCCACTGGCCGCCGAAGTAGCCGAGGCCGACGCTGTAGCCCGCCCAGGCCACGGCCGCGAGGGCGGACCAGGGCAGGAAGTCCTGGACTCTGCGGTGTGCCGCGCCCGCGCCCAGCGAGACGACCGAGCGGCCCCCCGGCGCGAACCGGGCGATGACCACGAGCAGGCCGCCGCATCGGCCCAGTGCGGCGCCGAGACGTTCCTGCGCGGTGGTGAGGCGGCGCGACCTGGCGATCGCGCGGTCCAGCCGTGCGCCACCGCGCCAGGCCAGGCGGTACGCGACGAGGTCGCCCAGCACGGAAGCGGTGGTCGCGCACAGCAGCAGCGCCAGCAGCGAGGGCACTTCCTGCGGTGGCACCTGGCCGGCGGCCGCGGCCGCCGACCCGGCGGCGGCTGTGGATCCGGCAGCGGCGGCGGTGGCCGCCGTGATCACCAGCACGCCGCTCGGCAGCACCGGCAGAAAGACGTCCAGGAGTACGGAGAGGGCCACCACGGCGTAGATCCAGGGGCTTCCGGTGAGCATCCCCACGCTGTCGAGCACCTGGACTCCCCGATTCCGCGAAAGAACGCCGCGACGTCGCAGGGGAGCGGCAGGGGCGGCATGACAGCTGTACAGCGTACGCCTGCGTCCCGTGGCCGGATCGGCAGGGTGGGTGAAACCCGGGCGGGCGGGGGAGAACGCGGCGCGGCCTGACAGGTCGGCCGAATCCGGCCCGTCCGACAGCCACCCCGCCAGTCACCCCGACGGCCACCCCGAGCAAGCCTGAGCGACTGCTCGGGGCGGCCCAGCGCGAACCCGGTCAGCCAGCCGCTCCGGACAGCCCCGAACCCCCGGGCAGCCGCTCCGGACAACCCCGGACCCCCGGGCAGCCGCTCCGGACAGCCCCGAACCCCCGGGCAGCCGCTCCGGACAACCCCGGACCCCCGGGCAGCCGCTCCGGACAACCCCGCGCAAGCCGCTCAGCGCATGTGCCTCACGCCGCGACTGCCGTCGCGGGCTCCTCGTGCCGCTGCTTCTCCTTCTCATCCGTCGTCGCACCGCGCGATGCGAACAGCCGGTCCACCGCCAGTGCACCCGAGCCGGTGAAGACCAGCAGCAGGAAGGCCCAGCAGAAGATCGCGGACGCCTCGCCGCCGTTCTGCAGCGGGAACAGCGCCTCGGGCTGGTGCACCTTGAAGTACGCGTACGCCATCGAGCCGGAGGCGACGAACGCCGCCGTGCGCGTGCCGAGGCCGATCAGCACCAGGCCGCCGCCGACGAGCTGGATCACGGCCGCGTACCAGCCGGGCCAGGTGCCGGTGGGGACGGTGCCGCCGCCCATCGCGCCGCCGAGGACGCCGAAGAGCGACGCGGCGCCGTGGCAGGCGAAGAGCAGGCCGACGACGATGCGGAAGAGGCCGAGCGCGTACGGCTGGGCCCGGTCGAGCCGCGAGGAAAGGCCACGAGAGGCCATGGGGGGACTCCTTCGGTCTGGGGACGTGAACCGATGAGCCCCTAAGTTAGGCAGGCCTAATCAATACTTGCAAGTTCAACATTTGGTCGGCGGTCGTTTTTCATCCGGAGTTCACAGCGGGGAGACATGGCCCGGAGCACCGCCCTCGCCACCGCGTCCGCGTCCGACAGCGTCACCGAGTCCACCCCCGGCCGCGCCCCGGCCGCGGTCACCCAGTGCACCCCCTCCGTGGGCACACCGACCGCGAACCGGCGCGGATGCGCCCGCCCCTGACGATCGATGAGACGGTACGGCCGCTCCGTCACGTCCAGACCGCCCGTCTCGTAACCGTCGACCGCGTGCGGCCGGCACTCACCCGTCCGCAGCAGCCGCGCAAGCAGCTCGTCGCGGCTGCGCCGCAGGTCGGGCTCCGGAAGCCGGGCCTCGATCAGCGTCGTCGCCGACACCTCGGACCCGGGCACATCGGGGGACCCGGCCGTGAACAGCCCGTCCTCCGTCCGTACGGTCATCCGCGGGCCGACCACCTCCAGCACACCGGCCTCGATCAGCGCGACCATCTCCTCGATACGGCGGCGCGGCGGACCGATGGAGAGGAACGCGTTCAGCGGCGTGTACCAGCGGTCCAGGTGGTCGCGCCGCGAGGTCCCGGACAGTCCGGCGTGGTCCACGATCTGCCGTACTTCGTTGCGTACGTCGCGCAGGACGTCGAGCGCCGCCTTGACCGGCCCCGCCACATTGCCGAGCGCCGCGTACTCGGCGTCCCGCCGCAGATGGGCGAGGAGCCAGCCGCGGAATGCCGCGGGGCCGGTGAAGTTCTCGCCCCGGTGCGGGTACGAGACCCGCTCCCAGGACCAGCGCTCGGCCTCCGCGCAGCCGTACGCGTCCAGGACCGCGGCCTCCTCGGGGCTGCCGTGGGGCGCGTCCAGGAAACGTGCCCGGAAGCCCGGCAGCTGCGAGCCGCTCCCGGTCTCCGTCCCGGACCCCGACCCGGTCCCGGACCCCGACTCGGTCCCCGACCCGGAGTCGGCCCCGGGCTCCGACGTGCCCGCCCCCGCCCCCGTCTCCGGCGCGAGCAGAGCCTCGTAGTAGACCGTCTCCACCTCCTTGGCGACCAGCGGCCATATCTCGCCAAGGAAGTCCGGCGGATCGCCCGCGTCCGCGCGCTTCCGGAAGACGGCGATAACGTCCGGTGTGAGCACGAGCGGCTGGTGGCGGCCCGACGCGCCTTTCGCGTTGTCCCCGCGCGCCTGGTACGGGATGCCGCGCCGCGAGCCCGCGTACAGGCGCGGTTCGCGGCCCGACGGCCGGTACGCCACACGCTCTCCCTCGCGGACGAACACGCCACCGCGGCCCGTCGTCAGCAGCGCCATGTGATCGAAGAAGTTCAGGCCGAGTCCGCGCAGCAGGACCGTTTCGCCCGGGGCGATCGCGGAGAGGTCCAGGTCCGCAGGGTTGGCGGGCGCGAAGTACCGCAGCCCGTGCCGGGCCGCGTACTCGCCCAGCCTGGCCGACACGGCCCCCGGCACGACCGGCAGATGGCCCTGCGCCAGCACCACCGCGCTCAGTCCGGCCAGGACCGTGCCGTCGTCCAGCGCCACGCGCTGCGAGCCGTCGTCGTGTTCGTCGAGCCGTACCGCCCGCGCCCGGTGCACCTCCACCCGGACCGTCCGCGGCGCCCGCTCGACGGTCCTGCGGAACGCCCACTCCAGATAGCGGCCGTAGCAGGCCCGCGTCGGGTAGTCGTCGGGACCGAGCCGCCCCTCCTCGCCGGCCCGCGCCGCGGCCCACTCGTACAGGCTCGGCCCCGGGCGTATCGGACCCTCGCAGTCGACGCTCTCGTCGGTGAAGAGCGTCACCTGGGACGCGACCGTGTTCATCAGCAGCTCGGCGGGCTGGTCCGTACGCCAGACCTGGCCGGGACCGGCGGGCGCCGGGTCGATGACATGCACGGTCAGCGGGGTGTCCGGGGCCAGTTCGGGCACGGAGGCGCAGAGTCTCTCGAGGACCGAGGTGCCGCGGGGACCTGCGCCGACCAGAGCTATCGCGTGCCGAACTGCGGACAAGACAGTGACTCCCGGGGCAATGTGGGGGGCGTGCAGGTGCGGGAAGTGGATCGTCCGCATCATCATGCCGTTGCCCCGGCGGGAGCCGAAGGGCCGGGGCGAGGATCACCCCCCGCTGTGGGCAGAGTCACGGACCATTCGTCAGGTTCCGCTCGTCCACGGTCACGAGGCGTGTATGCGCATGATCCGCCCCGTAGCCGCCCGAACCCCTGCCGGCCGCCGCGTTGCCGCCCGCCGCCCTGCCACCTGCCGCGTTGCCGCCCGCCGCGTTGCCGGCCGCCCGCTTGCCGTTCCCCCGCGCCTGGTCGAGCCGCAGCGTCGCCGAACGCCCGCGCAGGACGAGCGTCATCAGCTGGTTCCCGAACCACGGTCCACCGGTCCGCCGCCAGCCGATGACCGGCCGCCCCGCCCGCCCGTGCCGGGCCAGGGCGTGGCCGAGCCGCCGCCCCGCCCGGCTCCAGCCGAACCGGAAGCCGAGCCGCACCGACGAGTGGATCGCGTTGTGCACGGGGGAGCAGGTCAGTTGCAGCACCCGCGCTTCCGGCGCCCCGTCCGGCCACTCGGGCTCCGCCACATACGCGTGGTGGACATCCCCGGACAGGACGAACACCGTCGCCGGCGCCTCCGGCCCGCTGCCCGCCTCCGCGACCAGCCGCGTCAGCCTCTCGAACGACGCCGGAAACGCCGCCCAGTGCTCCAGATCGGCCCGTCTGCGCACGTCTTCGCCGAACCGCGCCCACCGCGGACCCCGCTCGCCCCGGCACAGCGCCGCGTTCCAGCTCTCGGCGTCGTGGATGAGGGGCGGCAGCAGCCAGGGCAGCGAGCTGCCGATGAGGAGGTGGTCGTACGAGCCTGGCGCCTCCAGTGCCTGGTCGCGGAGCCAGCGCGCCTCGTCCTCGTCGAGCATCGCCCGCTTGTCCTCGTCCAGGACGCGCGCGGCCCGGGTGTCGGTCATCAGCAGCCGGGTCCTGCCGAAGTCGCGCCGGTAGCTCCACCGGACGGCCGCCGGGTCGGCGTCTGCCTCCGCCGCGAAGCGCCGCAGCGCATCGGTCCCGTCCGGGGTGTCCCGCACGGCCGCGTAGACCGGATCCGCGTCCAGCTCGGCCGGGGAGAGATTGCCCAGGTGCTGGTAGACCCAGTACGACATCAGGCCGCTGAGGACCCGCTCCTGCCACCAGGGCGTGGCCCGCATCCCGGCCATCCAGGACGCGCTGGTGTTCCAGTCGTCGATCACATCGTGGTCGTCGAAGATCATGCAGCTGGGGACGGTGGAGAGCAGCCAGCGGACCTCGGGGTCCAGCCAGGACTCGTCGTACAGCCGGGTGTACTCCTCGTAGTCCGCGACCTCGGCGCCGGGCGGCTCGCGCAGATCGCGCCGGGCGGCCAGCCAGCGCTGGGTGGCCTTGGACGTCGCGTCCGCGTACACCTGGTCGCCGAGCAGGAGCAGCACGTCGGGGCGCTCGGCGGCCGGGTCGGCGGCCAGCCGGGCGGCTACGGCGTCCAGCGCGTCGGGTCCGATCGGGTCGTGCTCGTCGGCGGGCGGCGCGGCCCAGCGACAGGAGCCGAAGGTGATCCGCACCCCGTCGGCGGGAACCGCCGGGGTGCGGATCGTGCTCTCGGGGAAGCCGGAGCCCTCGAGCGGCCAGACACGGCGGCCGTCCAGCAGGACCTCGTACGCCGTCGACGAGCCCGAGGTGAGGCCGGTCACCGGGATCAGGGCGTAGTGATGGCCCTCGATCTGGAACGTCCGCACCGAGCCGCCGGCCCCGGCCGTGGCGCAGCGCACCTCGGCCGTGCAGGGCCGGTCGGCCTCGATCCATACGGTCGCGCGGTCGCCGGCTTCCCAGTCGACGTACCGCAGCAGTGGTCCCAGGCGCAGCCCGGCTGCCATGTGCCCTCCTCCGTCGCCCGCCTAACGGTTCGCCCGTGTTCGGGTCGTCCCCGCACGGTACGGAACGACGGGGGAGGGTAGCGCGGTTCCTGGCAGAAGTAACAGGTCAGCAGCCGTTGAGGACCGACTGCAGCGCGGACTTCTCGGCGGAGTCCACCGACAGGTTCCAGTAGTACTTCGTGTGCACCCACATCCGGGCGTAGTAGCAGTGGTACGAGGAGCGCGACGGCATCCACTCCGACGGGTCCTGGTCGCCCTTCGCCTGGTTCACGTTGTCGGTGACGGCGATGAGCTGGGGACGGGTGAGGTCGTTGGCGAAGGACTGGCGCGTGGAGGTGGCCCAGGAGTTGGCGCCGGAGCGCCACGCCTCGGCGAGCGGGACGATGTGGTCGATGTCCACGTCGGACGCCGCGTACCAGGTGGCACCGTCGTACGGGGAGTACCAACTGCCGCTGACCGCCGCGCAGCTGGAGTCCGTGACCACGTTCACGCCGTCGCGCTTGAGGACGACCTCGCGGGTGTTGCAGGCGCCCGACTGGGTGATCCAGTGGGGGAACAGGTCCCGGCTGTAGCCGGTGAGGGAACCTTCCGCCTTGACCGTGAGCTGGCTCAGGTACGTACGGGCGGTGGAGGCGCTGACGGGGGCGGGCGGAGCCGCGTTGGCGGCAGGCGCGCTGAGCAGAGTGGTGGCGCAGGCGAGCGCCGCGGATGCGGCGAGCACGGCGGTGCGCGGCAGTCGACGCGCGTAGACACCAGACATGCGAGCTCCCTTGAGAGTGGGGGTCTTGGCCGGTTGCGAGCCCCTGCGGCAGGGCCCGGGCCATCGTGGCGGCGCCAGGTTTCCTGGGGATGGGCGCCAGGTAACAGAGTGGCGACATGGACACGACACATCAAGGGTTGTGACGCCCTGTCCGAAACTTGCACCACGGTTCTGACATCCCGCCACATCGGCCCGCACGGCCCGGGGTTGGCGCATGCTGCTGCCGGTCGATGTCACGTTCGGGGTCGCCCTCGGACGGCGCTCGGGCTGCCCGACCGGGACGCCTGATTGACGTTGCGTGGGACGCGGCGCCCGACGCGCTGCTGCCGGGCCTCGACGGAACCAGGACCGGACCAGGACCGGACCAGCATCGGACCAGGACCGGACCAGGACCGGACCTCGACCCGACCAGGACCGGATCGGGACCGTGGTCCACCCCGTCAGGGACCAAGGTCCCTGACGGGTTGGCTCGGGCCTCACGTACTCTGTGGGGAGCAGAAGGGGAGTAGCTCTTCGCCGGAACGTCGACATACTGCCGAGCTCGCTCGGCCGGCGCCCGGAGGCGGCCGCCGCGTGGACATCGCGCAGCCCGCCAGCGAGACCTTCGGCCAGCAGTGACCATGACCATTCATGGCCGCTGCCGCGCCGAAGCGACCCCTGAAACGGCTCTCAGGTCTCTCGGTGCGGCAGGGCCCGACCGATTGAGGAACCCCTTCCCGTGCTCAGTTTCACGATCATGGCGATCACCTTCGGCGTCGTCCTCCTCGCCGAGCTCCCCGACAAGACGGCCCTGGCCGGGCTGATGCTCGGCACGCGCTACCGGGCCTCCTACGTCTTCGCCGGGGTCGCCGCGGCCTTCGCCGTGCATGTCGCGCTCGCGATCGCGGCGGGCAGTGTGCTGACGCTGCTGCCGCACCGGCTCGTGCAGGCGGTCGTCGGCGTTCTCTTCCTCGCGGGCGCGGTGATGCTGCTGCTGAAGAAGGACGACGATGACGACGAGAAGATCAAGGCGCCGGCCGACCAGTCCTTCTGGAAGGTCTCCGGCGCGGGCTTCATGCTGATCCTGGTCGCGGAGTTCGGTGACCTGACGCAGATCATGACCGCGAACCTGGCCGCCCGTTACGACAACCCGCTCTCCGTCGGCCTCGGCGCGGTGCTGGCGCTGTGGACGGTGGCCGGCCTCGGCATCGTGGGTGGCAGGACGCTGATGAAGTACGTGCCGCTGCACCTGATCACGAAGGTGGCGGCAGCGCTGATGCTGGCGCTGGCGGGCTTCAGCCTGTACGAGGCGATCACGGGCTGAGCGTGCGGTGCGGGGCGCGCATCCAGCGCGTCCAGCGTTCGAGGACGGACATGCCGGGTCACGTCGCGGTACAGGGCGGGCTCAAGCCCGTCCGGCGTTCGAGGACGGACATGCCGGGTCACGTCGCGGTACAGGGCGGGCTCAAGCCCGTCCGGCGTTCGAGGACGGACCCACGGGGCGGCCCCGCGGTGCCGCCCGGCTTCGAAGCCGGGCCTGCAGGGCGTCCGCGGGGGTCCGGGGGCGAAGCCCCCCGGGGTCAGGCGGGGACGTGGAGGCGGATCGACCCGTCCGCCGCCGCCTCCACCCGCAGCTCGGTCAGGTCCTGGACGTGCACGTCCGGCGCGAACGCCGCGGCGCGCGGCCCGACGCCGACGACGCGCATCCCGGCGGTCCGCGCCGCCGTGATGCCCGCCTCCGAGTCCTCGAACGCCACGCAGTCCGCCGGGGCGAAGCCCAGCTCGGCGGCACCCTTCAGGAAGCCCTCCGGGTCCGGCTTGCTGGCTCCGACCCGCTCCGCGGTCACCCGCGTCTGCGGCATCGGCAGCCCCGCCGCGCCCATCCGGGCCTGGGCGAGGGCCTCGTCGGCCGAGGTGACGAGCGCGTGCGGCAGTGCGGCGATGGCGGCCATGAAGGCGGGCGCCCCCGCGATCGGGACGACGCCGTCGACGTCTGCGGTCTCCAGGGCGAGCAGCTCGCGGTTCTCGGCGTGGTTCTCGGCCATCGGGCGGTCCGGCAGCAGGACGGCCATCGTGGCGTACCCCTGGCGGCCGTGGACGACCTTGAGCGTCTCGTCGGGGTCGAGCTCGTGCCGCACGGCCCAGTCGCGCCAGACGCGCTCCACGACGGCGTCCGAATTGACGAGGGTGCCGTCCATGTCGAGCAGGAGGGCGTGGGTGGTCAGTACGGACGGGGTGGGGGTGGCCGGCATCGGCGTGTGCTCCAGCTCCGGGGGGCGGGTGGACCAGAGTGGTTCCCGCGCGCCGGTCAGGGAGTGCGCGCGGGAACCACTTTGTTTTTGTACGATACAAAACAAAGTGGTCCGGGCGCCAGCCCCCTTCCCGCCCGCCAGGCCGAGCCGGGCCTGGAGTCGGGCTCAGTCTCCGCGGCCGCCCCTGCCGCCGCCGCTGTTGTTGTCGTCCCAGCTGCCGCCGCCGTCGTACGGGTACTGCGTCTCCGCCTCCAGGGCGCGCCGCGTCTCCGGGCCGTAGACGCCCTCCGGGTCGCCTTCGATGCCCCGGTAGTCCTGGTACGTGGCGACAGCGTCCTCGACCCGGCCGTCGTAGTGGCCGTTGGGCGGCCCGTCGTAGAGCCATACCTGGTCGAGGCGCTCCTGGAGCTCGACGACCTCGGCGCCGTCGTCGCCCGGGCGGAGCGTGAGCGGCGCGGCGGAGGTGGCGGGGCCCTGCGACACCTGGCCGGTCGCGCGGGTCGTGGCGGACGGCGAGACGGGCGCGCCGGCAACCGCGGTCCCCGACGCCGAGGCCGATCCCGACGGCGAGGCCGAAGCCGAAGCGGATGGCGACGTGCCCGGCTTCCCGGACGCCGTGGCGTCGGTGGACGCGGACGAGGGCGCGTCCGGTGCGGCGCTCAGGAACGGCGCCATCGTCTCGATGTCCGGCAGCGTCCGGTCCTGCCCGCCCTCGTCCGTGCCGAGCAGCCCACCCGCGAACGCGGCGGTTCCGAGCACGCCCACAACGGCTGCGGCGGCGATGAGCACGCCGGGGCCGCGCCGTCGTACGGGCCGATCGGGCACGGCGTCCGCGGCCACCCTGATCTCGTACTCGAACGCGATCTCCTGGGTATCCGTGTCCGCACCCGAGGCCCCCGCGGCGAGCGCCTCGGGCGGCGGGCCCGCCGGCTCCGGCGGGGACGGCAGTGTCACGTACGGCCTGATGCGCAGCGGATCGAAGTCCTCCGCCCCCGCGATCTCCGCGGAGCGTTCAGCCGTGCGTTCGGCCCGCACCGCGCAGCCGCACACCTCCGGCGGTGGCGTACCGCATTCAGGACATACAGGTCCTGTCATGAGTGGGTCCCCTCCCCTTGAGCTGCCGCCGATTATGCAGCCCGTGTCCAGGCCGGTGACGCCGCGTCCCCCGCCGCGCCCCGCTTCGGCAGGCCGTAACGGGACGAAACATCCAGGATGGGAGGAGATGAGGCGGAATGAGAGTGGGGGCATAGGGGGCATAAAGGACCTGGTGAAACGAGGGACCTGACGGACCGGACCCGAGGAGTGCACATGGCTCAGGATGCGAGCAGCCAGGACGTGAGCCCCGGCCCGATACCCGGACGCGGCACAGGACGCAGCCGCCGGACCGTTCTCGTCGCCATCGGCGCGCTACTGCTCGGCATGCTGCTCGCGGCCCTCGACCAGACCATCGTCTCCACCGCCCTGCCGACCATCGTCAGCGAGCTCGGCGGTCTGGAGCACCTGTCCTGGGTCGTCACCGCGTACCTGCTCGCCTCCACGGCCGCCACGCCCCTCTGGGGCAAGCTCGGTGACCAGTACGGCCGCAAGAAGCTGTTCCAGGTCGCGATCGTCATTTTCCTCATCGGGTCCGCCCTGTGCGGCGTCGCGCAGAGCATGACCATGCTCATCGCCTTCCGCGCCCTCCAGGGCATCGGCGGCGGCGGACTCATGGTGCTGTCGATGGCGATCGTCGGCGACATCGTCGCGCCGCGCGACCGCGGCCGGTACCAAGGACTGTTCGGCGCCGTCTTCGGCGCGTCGAGCGTGCTCGGGCCGCTGCTCGGCGGGCTGTTCACCCAGCACCTCAGCTGGCGCTGGGTGTTCTACATCAACCTCCCCATCGGCGTCGTCGCCCTCTTCGTCATCGCCGCCGTGCTGCACATCCCGGTGCGCGAGACCCGACACACCATCGACTACCTCGGTACGTTCCTGATCGCGGCGGTCGCCACCTGCCTGGTCCTGGTCGCCTCGCTCGGCGGCACCACCTGGGCCTGGGGGTCGGCGCGGATCATCGGCCTCGCGGTCCTCGGTGCCGTGCTCCTCGTCGCCTTCGTGTACGTCGAACGCCGTGCGGCCGAGCCCGTACTGCCGCCGAAGCTCTTCCGGATCCGCACCTTCACGCTCGTCTCGGTCATCAGCTTCGTCGTCGGCTTCGCGATGTTCGGCGCGATGACCTTTCTGCCGACCTTCCTCCAGGTCGTCCAGGGCGTGACCCCCACCATGTCCGGTGTGCACATGCTGCCGATGGTCCTCGGCATGCTGCTCACCTCCACCGCCTCCGGTCAGATCGTCAGCCGTACCGGGCGGTGGAAGGTCTTCCCGATCGCGGGGACCGCCATCACCGCCCTCGGGCTGCTCCTGCTGCACCAGCTCCGGGAGACCACATCGGTCTGGGAGACGAGCGTCTACTTCTTCGTCTTCGGCGCCGGGCTCGGTCTGGTGATGCAGGTGCTGGTGCTGGCCGTGCAGAACGCCGTGAGCTACGCGGACCTGGGCGTCGCGACGTCCGGGGCGACCTTCTTCCGTTCCATCGGGGCGTCGTTCGGTGTCGCGATCTTCGGCACGGTCTTCACCACCCTGCTCAACGAGCGGCTCGCCCTCGCGCTCGCCGGGCACCCGCTGCCGCCCGGCACCCGCCCGGACCAACTCGCCGCCGACCCGCGGGGCATCTCCGAACTCCCGCCCGAGCTGCGACCGTCCGTCCTGCACGCCTTCTCGACCTCCATCACGGACGTCTTCCTGTACGCGGCCCCGGTCGTCCTCGTCGCGCTCGTCACCGCCTGGTTCCTGAAGGAGGACAAGCTGCGCGGCTCGGTCACCGCGCCCGAGGTCAGCGAGACGTTCGCCTCCAACCCCGTCGAGCGCTCCTCGTACGACGAGTGCGCCCGGGCCCTGTCGGTGCTCGGGTCGCGCGATGGCCGCAAGGCGATCTACGACAGGATCACCGCGAAGGCCGGGCTCGACCTGCTCCCGGCCGCGAGCTGGCTGCTGCTGCGCATCAGACGGCACGGCATGGTCGAACCGTCCCGGCTCGCCGACGTCACGCCCGTACCGCTGAAGACGATCACACAGGCGTCCCGGCAGGTGGAGGGGCGCGGGCTGGCGAGGCGCGAAGGGCTGTCGCTGATCCTCACCGACAAGGGCGTCGAGGCGGCGGCGAAACTGGCGTCGGCGCGGGAGGACTCCCTGGCCGAGCTGCTCGGCGACTGGTGGGGCCCGGACCGGTCGACGGACCTGATCCAGCTGGTGAAGGAGCTCACCGCCGAACTGTGCGGCTCGGACGGCGAACGCCCGTACAGCGGTGAGCCGCACCGCGACCACGAGGCGTGGCACCAGCAGCACCCGCTGCGGCGGTGAAGGGCCGCGGGGCCACAGACGGCCCCTTGGCCCCCGGCCCCGGCTGCGGTGCCCCCCGGCCGGCGGCCATGACCACGACGGCAACGACGTGATGGAGCCGCATCCCGCACCACTTCCGAATCCCGCACCACTCCGATCTGCCGGCGAGTTGCCGCCGCGCGGTCCGTTCATCAACGGCACATGTGTCCATCCATCGCCGTACGCCGCGCCGCCATCCTGTCGGTCGACGCTCACGCTCGGCAATTGCCATGTTCCCGACAGTGCTCTCGACCAGTGTTCCCGACCGTGAGGAGATTTCATGAGACGGCATCGTCCCGTCCATTCCGCCGCGCTGGTGTTCGGTACGGCGCTCGCCGCACTCACCGCGGCGGCCGTGCCCGCAGGAGCGCAGGCCTCCTCCTCCCGTGCACTTCCGGACGTGACGCCCCGGGCGCAGGCGCCCACGCTCTACGACGACGAGGCGGGCGGCAACGCCAACGCGGACGACCCGGCGATCTGGCGCAACGCCGCCGACCCGGACCGGAGTCTGGTGATCGCCACGGCGAAGGAGGGCGGACTGCGGGTCTACGACCTCGACGCCCGGCAGGTGCAGTCGATCGCCGCACCTCCCGCGCCCGGACCGGACGACGCGCCAGGGCGCTTCAACAACGTCGATCTGGTCAACGGTCTGAAGGTGGCCGGCAAGCGCGCCGACCTGGCCGTGGTCACCGACCGGGGGACCGACCGGCTGCGGGTGTACCGCATCGCCCCGGGCCGTAGCGGCGCCCCGCTCACCGAGATCACCGACCCGTCCGCCCCGCCGGTCTTCTCGGCGGACCAGGACGAGATCAACGAGCAGACCACCGCCTACGGCCTCGCCACGTGGACCGACCCGGCGAGCGGCCGCGCGTACGCCCTCGCCAGCCGCCGCAACCGCACCGGCATCGCGCTGCTGGAACTGATCCCGACGCCCGCCGGCACCGTCACCTACCGCAAGCTCCGCACCGTCGAACTGCCCTCCGCCTTCCGCCTCCCCAACGGCACCTCCTGGACCCCGTGCGCCGAACCGGGCGAACTGCCGCAGATCGAGGGCATGGTGGTCGACCCGGCCAACGGCACGCTCTACGCGGGCCAGGAGGACGTCGGCATCTGGCGTATGCGGGCCGACCTCACCGGCACGCCGAAGCTCCTCGACAAGGTCCGTGAGTACGGCGTCCCCGGGACGTACGACGAGCAGACCGAGGAGTGCACCCCCGGCGCCGACCCCGGCTACGGCGGAAAGCGCCTCTCGGCCGACGTCGAAGGACTGACCCTGCTCACCGAACGCGACGGCGACGGCTACCTCCTCGCCTCCAGCCAGGGTGACAACACCTTCGCCCTCTACGACCGCGAGATCTCGGACGCCAACGAGTACGAGGGCGGCTTCCGCGTCGCCGCCGCCACCGCGAGCCTCGACGGCTCCGAGGAGTGCGACGGCGCCGCCGTTCTCAACGCCCCGCTCGGCCGGCGGTACCCGCACGGTCTCCTCGTCGTCCAGGACGGCCACGACACCCCGGGAGACGGCGAACGCGAGGCCACCGGCTTCAAGTTCGTGGACCTCGGTGACGTTATGGACAGCGTCGACGACTGAGCCCGAGCAGAGGGGCCCGCGCACAGGGGCCGCGCAGAGGGGGCCGCACACCGCCCGGATCAGCGGCGGTGTGCTGCCCCATACGACTGATTCACAAATCCTTGCCGTACCAGATTTCCATGTACGGCCCCTCGCAGTACGCCGGGATCTCCGCGTAACCGTTCCGCACGTACAGCGTGCGCGCCTCGACGAGATCCAGCCGGGTGTTGAGCACCGTCCGCCCCGCCCCGAGCCCCCGCGCCGCCTCTTCGAGCGCGCCGAGCAGTACACCCCCGCCGCCCGTGCCGCGGAAACCGGGCCGCACGTACACCCGCGTCAACTCCGCGGTCCCCGCGTCCAGCATGAGCACCCCGCCGCAGGCCCCGGCCTTCCCGTCGTAGCGCCCGACGACGAACTCGCCGGTGGGGGCGGAGAGTTTCTCCACCCCGTCGCCGGCGAGTCCGTCGTCGATCTCCGCCCCGGTCGCGGGCCGCTTCCAGTAGCGGCTCGCGACCTCGTCGTAGTAGTCACGGCGCAGGGCGGTGGCGTCGGGGGTGTCGAAGCGCTCGGGGCGCACGGACCAGGTCGTCATGGCGTTCTCTGTACCTGATCCGTGGTCCTGGGCGCGAACGAATAGAAGGGTCAGCCCTGCTTGGGCGCGGCCTGCTGCACGACCTCGAACGACCACAGGGTGGAGTCGGCGGCGGCGGGCCTGGGGCGCTCGCCGCCCTCGCCGCCGCCTTGGTGTGCGGCCTTCATCGGGCCCTCCATCCAGGCCTGGAAGGATTCCTCGTCACGCCAGCGCGTGTAGACGAGATACTGGTCCGTGCCCTCCACGGGGCGCAGGAGTTCGAACCACTCGAAGCCGTCGGAGGACTCCACGGCGCCCGCGCGGGCGGCGAAACGCTGTTCCAGGACCTCGCGCCGGTCGGCGGGGACGGTCAGGACATTGATCTTCACGACACTCATGGGGGCAGGATATGGGGCGGGGCGTGGCACTGGTCGGACACGCGCGGGCCGTGCGGGGGCTCGGTGAGCGGTGGATACGCGAACTGGGCGACGGTGGCGGCGGGGACGGGGGCGACTTCGTGTGTTCGCCGGCCGGGCTGTGGCTGGCGCTCGGGGCCGTGGCGGCAGGGGCGCGCGGGGAGACCGCGGAGGAGCTGCGGGGGCTGCTCGGGGTCGCAGGCGAGCAGGCCGCCGAGGCGGTGACCGGGGTTGCGCGGGAACTCGCGGTGAGCGATGCACTGGGCGTGGCCACGCGCGTGTGGAGCCGGGTTCCCGTCTACCGGGCCTACCGGGAGGCGCTGCCGGACATCGGGTTCGGGCACCTGGGCAAGGACGGCCAGGACGAGATCGACGCCTGGGTGAAGGAGGCAACGGGCGGCCAGATCGAGAAGCTGCCCGTACGGATCCAGCAGGACACCCTCCTCGCGCTCGTCAACGCCCTGGCCCTGAAGGCCCGTTGGCAGACGCCGTTCGAGTCGCGCATCACCCGCGACGCGCCCTTCACCGACGCGACGGGCGCCGTGCACGAGGTGCCGACGATGCACCGGCAGCTGCGGCCCGGGGACGCGTGGACGGCGGGCACGGCCACGGTCGTCGAGCTGCGCTGCGAGGCCGACGCGGCCCGGGTGCGCTTCGTGCTCGGCGCGCCGGGCGCCGGGGCGGCGGACGTGCTGCCCGCCGCCTGGGCGCCGCGTGAGGCGTGCCGGCCCGTCGACGCGGAGGTCGTCAGCCTCGCCCTGCCGCGCCTGACGCTCCGTACGACCGTGGACGTCACGCCCCAGCTGCCCGCGCTCGGCATCCACCGGGCCACGTCCCCGGCCGCCGACTTCTCCGGGCTGTCGCCCGAGCCGTTGGCCATCTCGCAGGTCGTCCAGGAGGCGGTGATCAAGGTCGCCGAGCTGGGCGTCGAAGCGGCCGCCGTGACCGTGATACCCCTGCGCGCGGGCAGTGCCTACCGCCCGCAGCGGGCGGTACGCATCGCCTACGACCGGCCCTTCGGGATCGTGGTCCTCGACGGGACGGGGGAGGTCCCGCTGTTCGCCGCCTGGCAGGCGACCGCCCCGGCCGGTGAGCCCACCCCGCCCGGAACGCCCGGGTACGAGGGCCTGCTCCCGCCGCCCTTTCCCCCCGTGCCCCACCCCCCTGTACCGCCCCCGCCGGGTCCCCCCCGAGGCGTCAGCCCTGCACCCGGGCCAGGAGGAATCCGTCGTACCCCCGCGCCCCCACCGTCTGCACCGCCGTCGCGCTGAGCCGCGGGTGCTCCCCGATCAGCTCGATCATGCGGCGGGTGCCCAGGACCGACGGGTCCTCGCTCGTCGCGTCGGCCACCGCGCCGCCGCGGACGACGTTGTCGACGACGACGAGGCTGCCCGGGCGGGACAGTTTCAGCGCCCACTCCACGTAGTTGGGGTTGTTCACCTTGTCCGCGTCGATGAAGAAGAAGTCGAACGGGCCCGCGTCCTCGGCCTCCAGCTGCGCCAGGGTGTCGAGGGCCGCGCCCACCCGTACCTCGACGGTCTTGTCGAGACCGGCGCGGGCCAGGTTGGCACGGGCGACGTCCGCGTGCGCGGGGTTGTACTCCAGCGAGATCAGCTGCCCGTCGGCGGGCAGGGCGCGGCCCAGCCAGATCGTGCTGTAGCCGCCGAGCGTGCCGATCTCCAGGATCTTCCTCGCGCCGTGGGCCAGGGCGAGCAGATGCAGCAGCTTGCCCTGGTTCGCGGCGACGGCGATCTGGGGCAGCCCGGCCGCGTCGCTCGCGGCGACCGCGGCGGACAGGGCGTCGTCGTCCGGGGCGAGATGCTCGGTGAAGTACGTGTCTACGGCGTTCCATTGGTCATTGGACATGCCGGAAACGTACCGCGCTCACGGGCTCGCGTCCGCAGGAATACGGCCGTCACCAGCGCCACGATCCCCCCGGCCACGGTGGCGAGCCACACCGGCACCCCGCCCACCACCAGCAGCTCGTCCTCCCAGACGACGCGCCGGTACGGTGTGTCGCCCGCGGCCGCGCGCAGCTCGTGGTCCCCGTCGATCCGCGACGGCACCGGGAACTCCTGCTCGAACGCGGTGAGGAACGCCGGTGCGCCTCCCGTCAGCTGCCCGACCGCACCTCCGGGCCGCTGGAGCTCGCCCGCGAACGTCACCTCGGGCTCCTCGCCGCCGATCCCGCTCTGCGGCTCCATCCGGTGCGGCGCGATGACGTACAGCCCCAGCGACTGCGGCGTCCGCGCGAGCCGGGACAGCCGCATCGGATACACCAGCCGCTCGCTCGCGAACCGGATCCGGAGCGGATCGAGCGTCCCGCCCAACACCGCGTTCTCCTGGTCGGGGGCGAGCCTGACGGCGACGTACTCCCACTTCTGGTCGACGTACGGCCGCAGCTCCGGCGCGAGGCGGTCCGGGAGCTCGAAGCCGTTCTCGTCCAGCCAGCCGCGCAGGGCGTCCGGATCGGTGGCCGTCAGCCGCGCCACGTCGAAGTCGCCCAGCCGCTCACGCCCGACGACCCCGACCCGTGGCGCCGAGGCGCCCGGCGGCGGAGCGGCGGCCCCGACGCTGCCGTCACCCGAGGTGAACGGCCAGTCGCCGCCGCGCGGCCAGAAGTAGTGCCGGGTCCGTTCCTCGGGCCGGGTCAGCTCCCACAGCTCGTCGAAGAGCGCGCCGTCCCCCAGCTCGACCGTGGCCCGGCTGGGCACCGGCATGATCCACGCGGCCTTGGGCGCGTTCCCGTCCACCGTGAAGCGCATGACGATCTCTTCCGTGCGGCCGTCCCAGCGGACCGCCGACGTCTCGTGATCGACCTGGATCCGCGACTTCCCGTCCGGGATCATCGCCCCGCAGCCGCACGCGTACGCCGGCGCGATCAGCGACCCGAGCTGCAGCGCGAACAGCGCGCACACCACTGACAGAATCCTGTGCATCCCCCGCATGCACTGTCGGACGACGGGGTGGAGCGTTCGGTTCCGTCACTTGCGCGCGGTCGGGGACACCGCGTGCTCGGGAGCGCGCCGACTGCCCGCGGACCTGCCCGCCGCGAGGGCCGAGATGTGCGAGGGCACCGCGGTCCCGGCGGGCAGCACGGGGTCGGGCTCCGGCGCCCCGAAGGCGTGACGGTACGGGAGCACTCCCGCCCACAGCCCCAGCTCCGCGTCAGGCCCTTCGCCGTCTTCCGGCGGGCCGGAAGCGATCTTGACCGATGCCTCGTCGAGGGTGAGCGCGAGCAGCGAAGTGGCCGCCAGTTCCTTGGCGTTGGGGCCGCGGGCGTACTCCCACTGCCCCGGAGCGCAGTGCTCGGTCAGTACGCGCAGCCCGTGCAGCAGCTCATCGCGGTCGGTGACGGGGCGCGGTACGCCGTAGACCATGGCGCTGCGGTAGTTGACGCCGTGCTCGAAGACCGAGCGGGCCAGAACGAGGCCGTCGACGTGAGTCACGGTGACACAGACGGTGGCGTCGGCCGACCGGCGAAGGCTGCGGCTGGCGACGGAGCCGTGCAGATAGAGGGTCTGGGTGTCGAGGTCGACGCCGTAGACGGTGGGCACGACCATGGGGGTCCCGTCGACCACGACCCCGAGATGGCAGACGAACCCGGCGCGCAGAACGGCGTCGAGGTCGGCGCGCAGCGTGCTGCCCTGGTCGCGCAGCCGGCGGTGGCGGGTGCGGTCGGTGATGCCCAGATGCTGCTGATTCTGTTCCGATGCAGTCATTTCTCCACTGATCCAGTTGCGTGGTAGATGGATCACAACTGTTTCAGTCGCGAAGAGGGAGTTCAAGGGATGCGTACCGGCCGGGCCCGAGTGGGCACCGGGACCGGAAGCCCCGGCGCCCCCTCGGGTGGATCGCCGCGTTCAGTCAGGATCCGCCCACGGCGGCGCCTGCGCCACTCGATCAGTCTGGTGCTTGACCCGGACGCGTGAGTCGGGGGCGGCGGTCCCCGCCTCCGCGCGTGTACGTGTCGGGCCCAAGGGGCGTGGACCTTCGCGCAGGCCGTTCCGGAGTATGAGCGGTTCCGGTGTTCCGTACCGTTTGTGATCACAGCAATTCGGCCTGTAAGTAACGTAATTGACGGAAACTCAATTCAAACCCGGATCCAGATCTCGATCGTATTACGACATCCTTGAACAGGACTGGACCACGGCGGGTTGACGCGCGTAACTGCCCTGATCTGTAAGCGAGTTGACAGTTCATCAATTCAATAGGGTTGGTAACGGAACGACTTCGGAAAAGTCGATCCCAATTGCCCGAATTCTTCACCTTTTTGTTCTGGCAAGCTTCCGCGCACCGTTCCCTGACCAAGGAAGAGGTGCAACTTGCCCGGACGTCGAAGACTCAAGAAGCCGCAGCGTCGTAGGTCCCGCCGACTGATACTCGGCACGGCCGCCGTCGCCGTGATGGCGGTCGTGGCCGGATTGGCATACGAGGTGGCGCAGCCGGGAGGGGAGAATCGCCCGCTGCCGCTCGCCCAGGGGGAGCCTGCCGTGGCCTCGGAGCCGGCGAAGGAGCCGGCGCGCGAGAAGGAACCCGATCCGCTCGACGAGGCCCCGAAGAGCGAGCCGGAACGGGGCATGGTCTACGAGGGGTTGAAGCCCGCGCCCGAGGGGGATCCGTGCGCGGGGGTGTACCGCACGTCAGGCGGTCACTGCACCCATGGCCCTGACGCCCCTCCGAAGGGTGTCGACATCAAGAAGGACACCTCGCCCGCGGTGAAGGCGGCCGCGGTCGCCGAGGATCCGACCGAGGCGGGAAGCACGAAGTCCTCCGGGGGTGAACTTCCCCGCACGGCCGCACCCGCACTCGACGCCGCGGCCCGGAAGGCCGGCAGCCCTCCCGCCGCCGGGGGTTCGGCATCGCAGGCTCCCGCGGCGAACGGTCCCGCCGGGCAGACCGTGCAGTGCGACAGCGACGGCAACACCGGCAACCGCGTCCAGGTCGTCTATGTGCACGCCCCCGGAAGGGACCGCTACGCGGAGTACCTCCCGTCGTTCCGCAAGTGGGCCGCCGACGCCGACCTCATCTACTCGGAGAGCGCCAAGGACACCGGCGGTGTCCGGCACATCCGCTATGTGACGGCCGCCGACTGCACGCCGACGGTGCTCAACATCGAGCTCCCGGCCTCCGCGCTCACCGAGTTCAGTGCCACCAACAGGGCGCTGGCCGGCAAGGGCCTCGACCGCCGCGACCGCAAGTACATGATCTTCGCTGACACTCAGGTCTACTGCGGTATCGGCACGTTCGCCGGCGACGAGCGTCCCGGCCAGAGCAACCTCAGCAACTTCGGCCCCTCCTACGGCCGTACCGACAGCGGCTGCTGGGGCGGACACACCGCGGCGCACGAACTCGGCCACAACCTCGGTGCGGTGAACAACAGCGCCCCCAACACCAGCCAGGGCGCGCACTGTACGGACGAGTGGGACGTCATGTGCTACTCGGACAGCCCGTACTACCCCAGGATGCGCAGCATCTGCCAGGCCGGGGAGTACGAGAACCGTCTGGACTGCAACCACGACGACTACTTCCACACCAACCCCAGGCCGGGCAGCTATCTGGCCACGCACTGGAACATCGCCGACAACCAGTTCCTGATGAGGGCCGCCACCGGGACCACCCCGAACCCCGGCCCGACCCCGACCACGGGGCCCACCCCGCAGCCCACCCCGACGAACGGATCCGGCGCGGGACCCGAGGTCACGGTCGGCCAGATCGCCGCGGACTCCGCCGTCGCCGGCTGGAGGCCCGTCAGCGGCGCGGTCTGGTACCAGATCTTCCTGAACGGCCAGGCCCTGGGCTGGGTGCAGACGACCAGTGTCCGCATCTACAACCTGAAGCCGGGTACGGACTACACCGTCGCGGTCTCGGTGCGTGACACCACCGGCCGGGACAGCGGCCGGGGCAAGGCGACCTCGTTCCGTACCGCGGGCGGCGGTGGCGGCGGTACGACGCCCACGCCCGGCTCGCGCTACCTGCTCATGAACGGCGCGACCGGGGCAGCCGCGGAGATCTGGGGTGGCCGGAGCGCGGACAACACCGTCCTGGTCGGCTCGCAGCGCAACGGATACGCCCAGCAGCAGTGGTACTTCGACAGCGCGGGCAACGGCTACAGCCGCATCCGCTCCGCCGTCTCGGGCAAGTGCCTCCAGGTCGGCGGCGCCCCCGCCCCCGGTATGTGGGTGGCGCAGCAGCCCTGCCGCGACATCGCAGCCCAGCGGTGGAGGATCGCCGGCAGCGGCAGCGGGGTCACGGTGACCGCCGGCGACAGTGGCTACGTCCTCGGCGTCAGCAACCGCCCGTACTACGGGTCCTGGCTGATCGAGCTGCAGAACGGGGCGGGCGCACCGGCCCAGGTGTGGACGGTCCAGAAGGCGTCCTGAGCCTCTGGCCACGCATCGCAGAGGACGGCCGGCGGGCCTGCTGCCCGCCGGCCGTCCTCACCGCGCCACACCCCTACTCACCCTCCATGGAGCACATGTCATGCGCCGAGCCTTTCTCATGGCCGTAGCCGCCGCCCTGGCGGGATCGGCCCTTTCCCTGACCACAGCCACCGGGGCCCAGGCCCACGGTGACACCCTGAAGGTGGAGATCACCGGACACGAATTCGGCCGGGTGCGGACGATCGTCGTCTGGGAGAACGACAACGACCCGGTCGACGAGCGGGTCGCCGCCACGGTGAACGCGGTCGGCGCCGACGGAAGGACCATCGGCCCCTGGAAGCTGGTCCGCGACCCGGCGGCGACGACCGGCTGGACCACCGCCGAGGCGCTGCCGCCCGGGCGCTGGAAGGTCACCGTGGAAGCGGGCTATCCGGGGCTCGGCCGTGACGAGGAGGAGATCACGGTGTCTCCGGGAACCCCTGCCTCGCCGACGGCCGTACCGGGCATGGCGAAGCCGGGCGTCTCGGCCGTACCGGGCACGGCGAAGCCCGGGACCACCAAGAGCACCGAACCCGAGCGCCCCGGAGGCGGGGAGGGGACCGGCGCGGCTGCCGCCCCGGCTCGGTCCGCTGCTTCCGGTACGGGGACCGGCGCCGGCACCTTCCTGGTGGCGGGCGTAGTCCTGCTGGTGGGTGCGGCCGGGGCCGGTCTCGTATGGCGTACCCGGCGCGCTCGGGCGCGGGCCGCACGCTGACCCGGCGACGGTTTCGGGGCTACTGGACGGTGACGGGGGCACTTCGGGCTTGCCCGAGCAAGGCGTGCGAGGGCCCGGCGGCGGGTGCCGCCGGGCCCTCGCTGGCTCCGGTGCTGCTAGTAGTTGTAGGTGTTTGCGAACTTGGTGGAGCCGTAGACCCAGCTGGTCGCCGGGGCGGTGAAGCCGGCCACGGCGCCGTTGAACATGGCGTCCGGACGTGCGGTCCAGGTCCACATCTTGACGGCGTCGTCGGCCTGGTGGTTCATGATGGCCAGGTCGTCGCGGCCGTCGCCGTTGTAGTCACCGACGATCAACTGAAGGCGCTTGACGTCGAGGTTGCCGGGCGCGCTGTTGAGGGTGACCTTGGCGGAGCCGAACCGGTCCTTGCCGTCGACGTTCTCCGACAGGATGGTGGAGGTCTTGTCGCTGCCGTCGGCGTAGTCGTACCAGATGGTGGCGTCGTCGCGGCCGTCGCCGTTGAAGTCACCGGAGTGCGGGTAGGTCCGGTTCCAGTCGAGCGACGCGCTCTCCCACCACACGGCGGGGGCCGCGAAGCCGCCGTTGGGCTGCGCGTTGAAGACGTACGTCTTGACGGAGTTGTCGCCCTGGCCGTAGAAGACGCTCAGGTCGTCGCGGCCGTCGCCGGTGAAGTCACCGGTGATGATCTTGGCGCGGCTGCGTGTCCAGGTGCCGGCGGGGGCGGACCAGGAGGAGGCGGGGGCGTTGAAGGTGCCCTGGGTGGTGGAGGTGAAGGTCCACAGCTTGGTGGTGCCGTCGGCGTAGGCGTACCAGACGGCGATGTCGTCGCGGCCGTCGCCGTTGAAGTCGCCGGCCTGCGGGGTCATGTAGCTGATGTGGAAGCTGCCGGCCGGACCGCTCCAGGCCTGGACGGGGTTGGCGAAGCCGCCGTCGGGCTTGCCGAGGAAGGTCCAGATCTTGACGCTCGTGTCGCTGTAGCCGTAGACGGCGACGATGTCACCGCGGCCGTCGCCGTTGAAGTCGCCGGTGACGAGCTTGTGGTTCTTGGCTTCCCACGCGCCGACGGGGGACGAGTACGACTTCAGCCAGCTGCTGATGGATCCGTCGGTGTTGCCGAAGAAGGTGTAGGTGGCGTCGGTGCCTGCCGTGAAGTCGTACCAGGCGCCCATGTCGCTGCGGCCGTCGCCGTTGTAGTCGTGGCGCGGGGCGCTGTTGCTGGACCACTGGGAGGCGCCCTGGGCGTCGCGGACGACCAGGTCGCCGCCCTCCTGCAGAACGGCGGTGCCACCGGTGGCGGTGGTCTTCGACTCCCACAGGGTCGCGGTGTCGGCGGCGTTACGGACGATGAGGTTGCCGGTGGTGTCGAGCTTGGCGCTGGCCCCGGCGTTGCCCGCGGTGCCGGTGGACCACAGGGTCTTGCCGGCGGCGGAGGCGACGACGAGGTTGCCGTCGCTCTGCATGGTCAGACGAGCCATGGCGGAGACGAGGCTGTCACCGGGGAGCAGCTGCTGGCCCGCGGTCAGGCGGTTGCCGAGGGTGATGTTGTCGGCGCGGGTGGCGATGGCGTCGGTGCGGGTCTCGGCGGCGTCGGTGCCGAAGCAGCCGCCCTGCCAGGAACGGCTGCTGACGCCGACGAGCTGGGGTGTGCCGTTGGTGACGCGCAGGAGCGGGGCACCGGTGTCGCCCTTGCAGATCGCGTCGTTGGCGGTCTTGCCGGCGATGTTGACGTCCGTGCCGTTGACCGAGTTGACCGCGAAGTCGGCGGTGTGGAGCTTGAGGGGCGCCCACTCCGTCTTGGTACGGCCGTATCCGGCGACCGTGAGCGTGTCCCCCTGAGCTGCCGGGGTGGTGGCCATGGCCACCGGGGTGATGCCGGTGGCCGGCGTGGCCAGCCGGGCCATGACCAGGTCACGGCCGGCGCGGGGCACGAGGTCGACGATCTCGCTGACGTGGCCGCCGGTGCCGGTCAGATCGGCGCGGCCGATCGTGGCGACCGTCTTCTCGGCAGGCTTGCCGGGCGCGAGTTCGGTGAGCCCGCCGGTGAAGCAGGACGCGGCGGTCACCACCCACTGGGCGTCGACCAGCGCACCGGAGCAGGCACGCAGGGTGTCCTCGCTGTCGCCGATCTCGATCCTCGCGGTGAAGGCGTAGGCGTTGTCGGTGACAGGGGTGCCGGTGACGGCGTGCGCGGGCGCCGTGCACAGCGCCACGGGCCCGGCGATCAGGGCCGCGGCCAGTGCGGTGAGGCGGATGGGTCTGGTGCGTTCCATGGCTTGTGTTCCTTGGTGAGAGTCTGCGGCGCCGGTGGTCACCGGGCGGCAGCACGACTGATGGGACCGCGGACAGGGGCTACTTGGAGGTCCTGATCTCCACGAGCATGTGCTCGCGACCCTCGGGGTCCGCGCTCTCGCCCACCGGGGTCCAGGTGTTCTGGGCCACGTCGAAGGACTTCTCCTCGGTGCCGACGGTCATGTCGACCTCGGTCGCGTAGTCGTTGCCCTTGATGCCGTAGACCGAGGGGATCTCCAGGGTCAGCCAGCCGGAGTCGCCGGTGACACGGAAGCAGATCTTGTCCTTGCTGCGGGCCCAGACCTCGAGCAGGCCGGTCTGGCTCGCGCAGTCGGCGAGGACGATGTGGCCGTCGCCGCGCTTGAGCGTGATCCCCTTCTCCGCGAGGATCTTGTCGGCCTGCGGGTAGTTGAAGTCCTCGACGGCAAAGCCGGGGGCCTCGTCGGCGACGTAGGTGAGCGCCTCGGACGCGGTGCCCCGCTCGGTGGGCGCCGCCCCGCCGACCGCGACCCACGCCAGGGCGCCCGCGGCCGCAATGCCCAGAGCGCGCCACATCAATCTCTTCCGCTGCGGATTCGCTTCCATTGCGGTGCGTGCCTTCATGACAGTCCTAATTCGTCGGTGTTGTTCGAGCGGCCGGAACGTGATTCAAAACGGGCGTGAAGGCGACCGGAGATTTATGGACCCCCCAACTCCCGAGCGGGAGCTTCAACTGGTCGCCGAGTCCCCCAATTCGGCATGCGGCACGAACGGGAATGAACTTTCACCCGTGCTCCGTGGCTCCAATCCCCATGATCTAAACCCTTGTTCGGCCGTCCTGTCCAGTCGGTGAACAGCGTTGCGGTAGGCGCCAGTTGACGCCTTTGTGACCTCCGTCACTCCATTCGGAGGGTTGTACGGACTTTTGTAATGACTGAGTAACAGACCTGGCGTCATGTGCAGGACGCGCGGAGCCCGGCGCACATCACGGCATCCGCGGCGCCAACTCCCTTACCGAGAAATGGATAGCGAATCAGTGGCGACCGGGTAATGTGTGCCCGCCTGTACGGCCAGATTCGAAACGACGGCCCAATTCCACTGTCCAGGAAGGGCGGTTGGGCGCCGTATTCGTGTCGGCACGGGCCGTATTCCCTACGGAAAGGATGCACACCTTGTCACCGTCGCTGTCACCGTCGCTGTGGAGCAGACGCCGGATACTCACGACCCTCGCCGGGGCGGCCGCCGTCCCCGCCCTGCCTTCCATCGTCACCCTGACTGCCACACCCGCCCATGCCGCAGGAACCGACACCGGTGGCACGGACAACGGTCTGCCCGCCACCGAGCGGGGCCAGGCCGTATGGGCGTACAAGACCGGAGGCCGCACAGTCCGTGAGGCCGCAGCCGCCGCCCTCGCCGGCACCCCGGCTGCGGTGACCGCATTCCTCACCCAGGAACTGCCCGCCGCGGAGGCGGAGGACAACCGCTTCGCCATCCTCGGCGGCCTCTCCTACGCGGGCAGGGCGGTCGGCAGTACGGCCGGCGCGGCACTGGCCGCCGGGGATGACGCGGTCGCCACCTATCTGCGTGACGGCTACCGCGCGTCGGTCCAGGAGGATCTGCGGGCGGCGGTGCTGACCGTCATGAACAACAGCGGTACCGCTGTGAAGCGGGAGGCGACCAAGGCACTGGATCTGAACACCCCGGCGGCGCTGAGGACGTTCCTGGCAGCGACCCAGCACACCGCACAGGCGGAAGACGAGCGGATGAAGGTCTTCTCCATCCTCGGCACCGCATCCCCGGAGGTGAAGAAGTACGCGGAGCGTGCCCTGAACGACGGATCGCCCGAGGCGATCCACCAGTTCCTCATCTCCGGCCAGTACATCGCCCGCGCTCGCGACGAAGAGGCCGCGACGATCGAGCAGTTGGTCGAGATCGTGGAGCGGGAAGGCAAGCGGGCGCAGCTCAAGACGGAGCAGGCGGTCGCCGCTTCCAACAGCGCGAAGGAGGCCGCCGAGAAGGCCAAGGCCGCCGCTCTGAAGGCGGCCGACGAGGCGCGGGCGGCCCAGCAGGACGTGACCAAGTCGGCCAAGGCGGCGAACAGCGCCGCGAGCGCCGCACGCGGTGCCGCCGACGCCGCCTCCACCGCGATCTCCGCCTCCCGCACCGCCCAGGCCGCCTCCAGCCGCGCCGCCGAGGCCGCGCAGGCCGCCGCTGCCGCAGCCGCGGCGGCCGGCAACGCCGCGTCCCGCGCCTACAACGCCGCCATCGCCGCCTCCAAGGACGCCTCCAAGGCCTCGGCCGCGCGCGCGGGCGCATAGGCGTCGTCGTCCACGTCGAAGAGTCCGTCGGTCAATTCCGTCGGGACCTGCGGGAAGCCGGCGAGCGCTTCGGCAACCGGCACCGT
>NZ_JBSFHO010000007.1:165010-226123 GCF_053597075.1 Streptomyces sp. NPDC001514 | reverse complement strand
GCGCGGCATGGGCGATGACTGGTGGGTCCGGGGTTTGCGCGCGCCGTAAATCATGCCGTCCCGGATACGAGCCCCGGAGCGGACCCGGGACGGCACCGACCCGGCACCGGGCACCCCCGACCACCCAGCCCGTCCGGCGATTGAGGACGGACACCCCGGCCCACCCGGCGGCACCGGGCGCACACGACGGACACCCCGGCCCACCCCGCGGCACCGGGCGCACGCGACGGACACCCCGGTCACCGTCGCCGCACCGGGCAACCCCCTCAAACCGCATAGCCGGCGCGGCGCATACGGAGCCGGGCGACGGCCCCGTACAGCACCAGCCCTACGGCCAGCCCCGCACCCGCGCCGAAGCACGCGGTCGGGATGATGTCGAGCGGCGTCTCGATGCGGCCCCAGTACTGGTACCACCGCACGCACCGGTGGGCGATCCCCGCGAGCACGCACACCGCGAGCACCGCCACGGCCGCCCGCCGCTCCCCACGGCCGAGTACCGGCACCGACAAGGGCGGCGGCGTCGTCACCGGCCCCCGCCGAAGAGCCGTGGCCGTGAACCAGACCATGCCGGTGAGGCCCAGCGCCGAACTGCCGTACTGCGTGTACGTATAGAGCGGGAAGCCTGCCACGACCTCGTCGAGCACCGGCAGCATCCGCACGCCCCAGCGGTCGAAATGGGTGAATGCGTCCCACACCACATGCGTCGTCGCGCCGAGCGCCGCGGATACGTGGAACCAGAGCGCCACGGCCGTCCACGGCCGTTCCCGCCACGTGCGACCCCGCACCAGCGCGTGCACCCGCCCCTGCCACCCGCGCGGGAGGAGCGCCACCAGCGGGTCACGGATCGTCAGCCAGAGTCCGACGAGCACCACGGTGATGACGACATCGACCGTCACGACGCCGATCGGCCCGTGCGTCAGATCCCCGAACTCCATGGCCCCTGGCAGAACACTCGCCGCGAAGTACGTCATGTCCGGCGAGAACGATCCCGCGATGAGCGCCGAGACGACCAGCGGGCCACGGGCCGTGCCGTCTCTTCGGACGGCCGGCAGCACCGCCGCGGCATGACTGAGCGTGAACGGCATGAAGTGCCCCCCGTGCGACCAACTTCGAACAATGCCGTCCAGTATGCGCGAGGCCGACCGTCCGCCATGCGAACATCCTGTTCCACAGGCCGCTCGCCGCACGCCGGATGGCCGTTCGGTGAACAACACCAAAGAGCGACCGGGGGGCCGGTGTTACGGGGCCGACAGTTGCCGTAGTGTCACCCGAGTCAGTGCGCGGGGAGCGCGAACGGCCGTCGACGGGGAGGGAACAGACGTATGGCAGCGCAATTCGGCCGCCGGCTGCGCAGGGGGGCGACGACCACCGCAGTGGCCGCGGCCGCGGTGGCCGCGCTCTCCGCGTCACAGGCGCCGGGTGTCACGCCCGCCACCGCCGGAGGCGACGGGAACACGGCCGGGTCGACCACCCCGCCCGAGGCCTCGGCCACCGGCAACTCCCCGTACTACACCGATCTCCCCCCGCTCAACACGCCGAACAAGCCGGGCACTTCCATCGACCTGCCCGTGGTGACAGGGCCGGCAGAAGCGGGCATACCGGCCACGGTCCTCGCCGCGTACAAGCAGGCCGAGACGGCCCTCGCTGCCTCCGACCCCGCCTGCCGCCTTCCCTGGCAGCTGCTCGCCGCGATCGGCAAGGTCGAATCGGGCCAGGCGCGCGGCGGCCGGGTCGACGCCAACGGCACGACGACGTCCCCGATTCTCGGCCCGGTCCTCAACGGTGTCGGCTTCGCCGACATCTCCGACACCGACCACGGTGCGTACGACGGCGACCGCACCCACGACAGGGCCGTCGGGCCGATGCAGTTCATCCCGTCCACCTGGGAGACCTGGGGCCAGGACGCCAACAACGACGGCCGCAGGGACCCGAACAACATCTACGACGCGGCCCTCGCGGCGGGCAAGTACCTGTGCGCCGGCGGGCGCGACCTGTCCCTGCAGCGCGATCTGGACCGGGCGATCCTGAGCTACAACCATTCGCAGGAGTACCTGCGGACGGTGCTGTCGTGGTTCGAGTACTACAAGCGCGGCAGCCACCAAGTCCCGGACGGTACGGGCATCCTGCCGGTCGACCGCAGCGACGGCGGCAACGGAGCGAGCCCCGAGCCGACCGCCCCCGTCACGCCGGGGCCCAGCCCCAGCCCCGGCCGGCCCGACGACAAGCCCACCCCGACGCCGTCTCCCACGACTCCGCCGTCGAAGCCCGGCACACCCACTCCGACGCCGACTCCGACGCCCACCCTGGGTGCCGCGCGCATCGAGGACGCGGGCAGCGGGCCGCTCACCGCCTTCACGGGCACGGAGTTCGCCGAGCGCGTCAAGGTCCGTGCCGAGAACCGCCTCGGTGGCGGCGTCGCCAAGGTGGGGCTCGCCTTCGAGATCGTCGGTGACACCGACGCCCGCTTCGCCGACGGCAGCACCAAGGCCGTCGTCGCCACCGGAGCCGACGGAGTGGCCGTCGCCCCCGTCCTGCGCGCGGGCGAGAAGACCGGCGACTTCACGGTCCGGGTCACCGTCCCCGGCCGTAACCTGCCCGGGCTCGACTACACCGCGAGCGTCGCCCCGCGCCAGGCCGACACGCTGGCCCGGACCGGCGACAAGGAGCTGGCGGCCGCGCCCGGCACCGAGTTCGCCGACGCGGTCGAGGTCAAGGCGACGTTCAAGGGCGCCGCGGCCGCGGGTGTCGCGGTCACCGCCACTCTGATCACCGCAGCGGACAACCCTGCCGAGAACACCAAGGGCCCGTACTTCAAGGACGCGGAGGGCAACCCCGTCCGCACCCTCACCGAGCTGAAGACCGACGCGAACGGCGCCCTCGTCCTCCCGAAGCTCTACGCCGACGGCGAGACCGGCACCTTCCTGCTCCGCCTCACCGCCCCGGGCGGTGCCACGCTCACCCTCGACCTGAAGGTCGCCGCCCCGCCGGCCGCCTAGGCCCTGTCCCCCCAGGACCAGGTCGCACCCAGCGCCCCGCACCGTGATCATCACGGTGCGGGGCGCTGCGCATTCACACGCCACCGGGCCGGTGGGGCAACGCCCGCCCGTGGACGGAGGCCGAACCGGGCGTCCGGGTGCGGTGCAACGTGTTCTCATCTCGCGGCCGCGTTGCTACGGTGCCCCAGCCCCGAAGTCCTGACGCTGTATCAGATCCGCATTCCCGGGAGGCCGACCTTGCGCGCCCTCGTCGCCGCCGCCATCGGGCTGGCCCCGGTGCTCCTCATCATGCTGCTCGTCGCGGTCCTCGACGTACCGCCCGGGGAGACCTCCCCCAAGCCGCTGTACACCACCGTCCCCGGCCCCAAGAAATAGCGGGAGGACCAGCCGCCATGCGCCGCCGAGCCAGCCTCGTCCTCCTGGCCTTCGCCGTCTTCTGCGCCGCCCTGGCGCCGGTCCTGCGCTGGTACGCCTTCCCGCGGCTGGCCAAGATCCCGCCCAGCCAGTACCAGGAGATGGTGCTGGAGGCGAAGCCCGCGACCCTGCTGCAGTACGACACGATGCAGGCGAAACAGGTCGAGAAGGTCACCATCGTCCAGACCCTCAGGGGCAACGTCGAGGAGTCCGAGAAGATAGAACGGGACGCCGGCCGTGACGTCGTGGTCTGGGACTCGCTGTCGTACGTCCAGGGCCCCGACGGCAAGATGGTCTCCCAGATCCCCGAGCGCTACATCTTCGACGCCCACACCCAGGCGCCCGTGCACGCGACCGGCGAGATGGTCGACGGGGACGCGGTGCGGCGCGAGGGCATCGAGTTCAAGTGGCCCTTCCTGACCGAGAAGCGGGACTACGAGTACTTCGACGCCCAGACCCGCACCTCCGCGCCCATCCACTACAAGGGGACGCGGACCTTCAGGGGCATGGAGGTCTACTACTTCGAGCAGACGATCCCATGGACCAAGGTCGCGTACCCGAAGAAGATGCCGATGCCCGGCATCGACGCGACGACGCTGGAGAAGCAGACAGGCACCACCCGCTGGTACACCACCAAGCGGATGTTCTGGGTCGAGCCCGTCACCGGGGCGCCCGTCACCGGCGAGGAGATCCACACCGAGGAGCTGCGCGGCGGCTCCCTGCTGGGCGGCCGGGACAAGGTCACGGCGTTCTCCGGGCACGTGAAGATGCGCGAGGACTACATCGACTACACCGTCGACCTGGTCTCGAAGAACCGCACGACGGTGCTGCTGCTGGTCTCCTACCTGCCCTGGAGTTTCGTGACCCTCGGGCTCGTGCTTCTCGCGCTCTCCCTCTGTCTGGAGGCGCGGTCCCGCCGGCCGGACGGCCCGGCCGTGGAGCAGCGCGAGCCGGAGCCGGTCAGCGCTTGACCCCGCGGGTCGGCTCCGCCGTCGACGGGTCCTCCGGCCACGGGTGCTTCGGATAGCGCCCGCGCAGCTCCGCCCGCACGGCCCGGTAGCCGTCCCGCCAGAAGGACGCGAGATCGGCGGTGACGGCAGCGGGCCGCCCGGCGGGGGACAGCAGGTGCACGAGCACCGGGACGCCCGCGACGACCGGTGTCGTGGACAGCCCGAACAGCTCCTGCAGCTTGACGGCCAGTACCGGCTGCTCGCCCGTGTAGTCGAGCCGTATCCGCGAACCGCTCGGCACCTCGATCCGCTCCGGCGCGAGCTCGTCGAGCCGGACCGCGTCGCCGCTCGCCCAGGGGAGCAGCCGCTGCAGCGCCTGCCCCGCGTCGATGCGGGCGAGATCGGCCCTGCGGCGCGCCCGGGACAGCTCCGGCTCCAGCCACTCGCCGGAACGGTCCAGCAGAGCGCCGTCCGACACGTCCGGCCAGGGCGCTCCCAGCACCCGGTGCACGAACGCGAGCCGCTGCCGCAGCCCCGTGGCGTCCTTCGACCACGCGAGCAGCCCGAGCCCCTCGTGCCGCAGGCCCTCCAGCAGGGCGTCCCGTACGAGACCGGGGCCCGGCTCCTTCAGCGGGCGGACGGACAGCTCCACCGCACCCAGCCGCTCCACGTGCCGGGCGACCACGTCACCGTCCTCCCAGTGCACCTCCTCGCCCCTGCTCAGCAGGTGCGACGCGGCGGTGCGCGCGGTGTCCTCGTCCACGACGGCGGCGAGCCGCACCCGTGCCGAAGCGGCGTGCGCGGGCCGGTCCGCGACGGCCACCGCCAGCCATGGCGCACTCCGCAGCCGCGACCCCTCGCCCAGCTCGGCCCCGGTCCCGGAGGCCATCAGATACGCCGCATCGCCGCGCGCCCGGGCGACCCGCTCGGGGAAGGCGAGCGCGGCGACGAATCCGGCGACGGCGTCGTCGGAGAGGTGGCTTTCCCGCACCGCCGCCCCGGATCCGGGCCGTGCGCCGGGTGCCGGGCCGGAGGCCGCGCCCCGGACCTCCTCGGAGCTGCGCCCCGGACCCCGCGCCTCGAACGCCGGCGAGGCCGGATCCGTGGCCTGCCCGGCGATTGCGTGCACCCCCGCGCCGGGGGCGCCGGCGGCCGGGGACTCTGCGCCTGTCGGGGTGCTGGGGGCGTAGCCCCCGGTCTCGGCCGCGCGCGCAAGCCGCCCCGCCTCCGCCCTCCAGCGCGCCCCGTACGCGTCCCCGCCCCCACGCGCGGAGCGCCAGGCCGCCGTCAGGTCGTCGCCGTACTCCCGCGGCGGTTCCTCGCTCAGCAGTGCCACGACCTCCGCCGCGCGCCGGGTGCCCACCTCGGGGGCGCCGTCGATCAGGGCGCGGGCCAGCCGGGGGTGGAGGCCGAGGCGGGACATCCGGGCACCGCGCTGCGTGGCGCGGCCGGAGGCATCGACCGCGCCGATCGCGGCCAGCACGGACCGGGCGGCCGCCATCGCACCGCCCGCGGGCGGGTCCAGCAGAGCGAGCCCGGAGGCGTCCGGGTCGCCCCAGCAGGCCGCCTGGAGGGCGAACGCGGTCAGGTCCGCGACCTGGATCTCCGGCGCGGGGAAGCGCGGCAGCCGTACGTCCTCGGCCTGCGACCAGCAGCGGTAGACGGCACCCGGTGCCTCACGCCCGGCCCGGCCCGCGCGCTGGCGGGCCGCCGCCTGCGACGCCCGTACCGTCGTGAGCGACCCGATGCCGCGGGCGTGGTCGGTCCGCGGCTCCCGGGCGAGGCCCGAGTCCACGACGATCCGTACGCCCGGCACGGTCAGCGACGACTCGGCCACCGAGGTCGCCAGCACGACCCGGCGCCCCGCGGCGGAACCGGCCAGCACCGCGTCCTGCACCGACGCCGGCGCCCGCCCGTGCACCTGCAGCACCTCCGCGTCCACGCCCGAGAGCAGCCCGGCGACCCGGGCGATCTCCCCGACCCCGGGCAGAAAGCACAGCACGTCACCCACGCGCTCGGCCAGCGCCCGCCGCACCACCGACGCCACGTGTGCCAGCAGCGCGGGATCCACCCTCGTCCCGTGCGGCGGCCGCACAGGACGGGCCGGGGGAGCCCACACCACCTCCACCGGATGTGCGACCCCCTCGGCCTCGACCACCGGCGCGTCGCCCAGCAGCCGTGCCCACCCCGCCGCGTCCGTCGTCGCCGACGCCGCCACCAGCCGCAGCTCGGGCCGCAGCGCCTCCCGTACGTCCAGCAGGAACGCCGCCACCGTGTCCGCGTCCAGATGCCGCTCGTGACACTCGTCGAGGATCACCACATCGACGCCCGCCAGCTCCTGGTCCCGCTGGAGCCGCTGCAGCAGCACACCGGTGGTGACCACCTCGACGACCGTCCCGCGCCCCACGGCACGCTCCCCGCGCACCGTGAACCCGACCCGACCGCCGACCTTCTCGCCCAGCAGCCACGCCATCCGCTTCGCCGCCGCCCGCGCCGCGATCCGCCGCGGTTCGGCGACCACCACCCGCGCGCCCCGTTCCGCCAGCGCCAGGGGCACCAGTGTCGTCTTCCCGGTCCCGGGCGGCGCGCACAGCACTGCGGCCCCGCGCTCGTCCAGGGCCCGCTCCAGAGCGGGCAGGGCCGTGCGGACGGGCAGCCCCTCCAGGGCGTCCTCGCGGATCACGCTCCTGGTCCCTCCACCAGCCTTCGGCCGGAAGGACCCTCCATCTCGCTTCGCTCGCACACGAAGATCGCCGTTCCCGGGATCAGATTCCCCCGCAGCGGCGACCAGCCGCCCCATTCCTGGCTGTTCCAGGCCGGCCACTCCGGCTCCACCAGGTCGACCAGCCGGAAGCCGCCGGCCACCACGTCCCGTACCCGGTCGCCGATCGTCCTGTGGTGCTCCACATACACGGCCCGGCCCTGCTCGTCCTGCTCCACATAAGGAGTGCGGTCGAAGTACGAGGCCGCCACGCTCAGGCCCTCGGGGCCCGGCTCGTCCGGGAACGCCCAGCGGATCGGATGCGTGACCGAGAAGACCCACCGCCCGCCCGGCCGCAGGACACGCCGGACCTCGCGGAACACCTTCACCGGGTCCGACACGAACGGCACGGCGCCGTACGCCGAGCACGCCAGGTCGAAGGAGCCGTCCGCGAAGGGCAGCGCCCCCGCGTCCGCCTCCACGAGCGGGAAGCCGGTGCCGATGCGCAGCGCGTGCTGAAGCTGCCGGTGCGACAGATCGAGGGCCACCGGCCGCGCTCCCTGCGCCGCCAGCCAGCGCGAGCACTGCGCCGCGCCCGCGCCGATCTCCAGCACGTCCCGACCCGCGAGCGAATCCGCGGGGCCCAGCAGCCGCGCCTCCGCCTCGTCCAGCCCCTCCGGCCCCCACACGAAGCGGTCGTCACCCAGAAACGTTCCGTGCTCGCTCTGGTACTCGTCCGCGTTCCGGTCCCACCAGCCGCGGCTCGCCCGGCTGCTCTCCGCGTCCCCGGCGTCACGCCGGGTGGCCTCGGGCTCCGCGTCGGGCTCGGTTTCCGGTGCGTACACCATTGCTTCGGGTTCGTACTCTTGGATCATCTCGCCCGTCGTTGTACGTTGCTCGAGCCCCGCCCGGACGTGCAGCAGGCGTGTCGCCGACGTGTCGTGGACGAGCGAGGCGCGGCCATTGTGGCCTCGGGAAACCTTAGTTGTGCCGGGTATGGGCCATTCCGCCCCGGGTGGGGGCCTTCGCGCATTGACCATGCCCTGCCGTCCCCTTATGCTAAAGGTTGCGCTGCGGGCTTGCGCGCCTCAGACGTAGCAGGCCGCGCTCGCATCTGTTGTATGTCCCCTCGGTTCTCGAGGCGCCTTTCCTTTCGGGTTGGCGCTTCCTTGGCTGTCCGGCTTCTTCAGCTGCGATACGGGCTCTCGGCGTAGCAGTACCTACGACTTCAATGTCCGTACCGGAGCCCTTTCCCACATGACGAGCAGCACCGAGACCACCGCCACCACCCCGCAGGTTGCGGTCAACGACATCGGTAACGAGGAAGCCTTCCTCGCCGCGATCGACGAGACGATCAAGTACTTCAACGACGGCGACATCGTCGACGGCGTCATCGTGAAGGTCGACCGGGACGAGGTCCTGCTCGACATCGGTTACAAGACCGAAGGTGTCATCCCGAGCCGCGAGCTCTCGATCAAGCACGACGTCGACCCGAACGAGGTCGTGGCCGTCGGCGACGAGATCGAGGCCCTGGTCCTCCAGAAGGAGGACAAGGAAGGCCGCCTGATCCTCTCGAAGAAGCGCGCCCAGTACGAGCGTGCCTGGGGCACCATCGAGAAGATCAAGGAAGAGGACGGCATCGTCACCGGTACCGTCATCGAGGTCGTCAAGGGTGGTCTCATCCTCGACATCGGCCTCCGCGGCTTCCTCCCCGCCTCCCTCGTGGAGATGCGGCGCGTCCGCGATCTCCAGCCGTACGTCGGCAAGGAGCTCGAGGCGAAGATCATCGAGCTGGACAAGAACCGCAACAACGTGGTCCTGTCCCGCCGTGCCTGGCTCGAGCAGACCCAGTCCGAGGTCCGCCAGACGTTCCTCACCACCCTGCAGAAGGGTCAGGTCCGCTCCGGCGTCGTGTCCTCGATCGTCAACTTCGGTGCCTTCGTGGACCTGGGTGGCGTCGACGGTCTCGTGCACGTCTCCGAGCTGTCCTGGAAGCACATCGACCACCCGTCCGAGGTTGTCGAGGTCGGCCAGGAAGTCACCGTCGAGGTCCTCGACGTCGACATGGACCGCGAGCGTGTCTCCCTGTCGCTGAAGGCGACGCAGGAGGACCCGTGGCAGCAGTTCGCCCGTACGCACCAGATCGGTCAGGTCGTCCCGGGCAAGGTCACGAAGCTCGTTCCGTTCGGTGCGTTCGTCCGCGTGGACGAGGGCATCGAGGGTCTGGTCCACATCTCCGAGCTGGCCGAGCGCCACGTGGAGATCCCGGAGCAGGTCGTCCAGGTCAACGACGAGATCTTCGTCAAGGTCATCGACATCGACCTCGAGCGTCGCCGGATCTCGCTGTCCCTGAAGCAGGCCAACGAGGCCTTCGGTGCCGACCCGGCGTCGGTCGAGTTCGACCCGACCCTGTACGGCATGGCCGCGTCCTACGACGACCAGGGCAACTACATCTACCCCGAGGGCTTCGACCCGGAGACCAACGACTGGCTGCCGGGCTTCGAGAAGCAGCGCGAGGAGTGGGAGCGCCAGTACGCCGAGGCGCAGCAGCGCTTCGAGCAGCACCAGGCGCAGGTCATCAAGTCCCGCGAGGCCGACGAGGCCGCTGCTGCCGAGGGTGGCGCCGCCGCTCCGGCCGCCGCGCCGCAGGGCGGTTCGTACTCCTCGGAGTCGGACGACACCTCCGGCGCCCTGGCGTCGGACGAGGCCCTGGCCGCGCTCCGCGAGAAGCTGGCCGGCGGCCAGAGCTGATCGCTCACCGCTAGTCCGTAGCTCATAGCCGAGGCCCGCTCCCCCTGGGGAGCGGGCCTCGGTCATGTCCGGAGGCGGGCGGCCTCAAGGGTGGAGAGCGGGGCGGGGCTCGAGGATCGTGTCGCCGGGGACGGCCGCGGCGAGGGCGGATTTGAGCTCGGCGGCCGTGGACACCTCGATGACGGTGGCGGCCCCGGCGGGTGGGGCGAGCGGCGCCAGTGCACCCGCCGCGAGCAGCGGCGCGGACAGCGCGGGGGAGCAGCGTTCGGCTACGCATGGGGGGCCTTCCCGTTGTGGGGGTTGTATGTGAAGGTGCGTGCTTGCGAGCCTTCGTGTTCGCGTATGTGGATTCTGGGCGCGTCCATGAACTGGAGTTGTCCGCGACCGTAGAGATGGGTCGTGGGCATGTCAAAGTCTGATCAATGCGGCTGCAGTCAGGCGCAGTTGAGCGTGCGGCGCCTTCGACAAGGAACCGGCCGAAGGGGAATGCCCGCCCCGCACACGGCGTTCTTCCCTACGGACACGAGGAGGAGCGGTAATCGTGCTTGATCCGCAGGGTTTGTACGAGTGGGAGCCGAAGGGCCTGGCCGTCGTCGACATGGCGCTCGCGCAGGAGTCGGCCGGACTGGTCATGCTGTACCACTTCGACGGATACATCGACGCGGGGGAGACCGGCGAGCAGATCGTCGAAACCCTGCTGGACGCGCTTCCGCACCAGGTCGTCGCCCGATTCGACCACGACAGGCTCGTGGACTACCGCGCGCGCCGCCCGCTGCTGACCTTCCGGCGCGACCGCTGGACGGACTACGAAACCCCGACTCTCGAGGTCAGGCTGGTCCAGGACGCCACGGGCGCCCCCTTCCTGCTGCTCTCCGGCCCCGAGCCCGACGTCGAGTGGGAGCGCTTCGCGGCCGCCGTCCGGCAGATCGTCGAGCGTCTCGGCGTACGCCTTTCGGTCAACTTCCACGGCATCCCCATGGGCGTTCCGCACACCCGCCCGGTCGGTATCACCCCGCACGGCAACCGCACCGACCTCATGCCGGGCCACCGCAGCCCCTTCGACGAGGCCCAGGTGCCGGGCAGCGCGGAGTCGCTCGTCGAGTACCGGCTGATGCAGTGGGGCCACGACGTCCTCGGTGTCGCCGCGCACGTGCCGCACTACGTCGCCCGCTCCGCCTACCCCGACGCGGCGCTCACCGCCCTCGAGGCGATCACGGCCGCGACGGGGCTCGTCCTGCCCGGTGTCGCGCACGCCCTGCGCGCCCAGGCGCAGCGCACGCAGACCGAGATCGACCGGCAGATCGGCGAGGGCGACGAGGAGCTCGTGACCCTGGTACGGGGACTTGAGCACCAGTACGACGCGATCGCCGGCGCCGAGACGCGCGGCAGCCTGGTCGCCGAACCGGTGGATCTGCCCTCCGCGGACGAGATCGGGCGCGAGTTCGAGCGCTTCCTGGCGGAGCGGGAGGGCGACGGGGGCTGATCGGCTAGGCTGCGGAGGCTGCGCCGATGGGCCTGACCAGGGGAATTGGCGCCGGCAAGTCGTCGTCCCCGCCGACGCGCGGGGGTCCGTGAACGAGTGGAGGCGCAGCCGTGCTGTCCGTGGGCCTGACCGGTGGAATCGGTGCCGGCAAGAGCGAAGTGTCGCGGCTGTTCGCGTCGTACGGGGCGGTGTTGATCGACGCCGACAAGATCGCACGAGAGGTCGTCGAGCCCGGGACACCCGGGCTCGCGGCCGTCGTCGAGGCCTTCGGGCCCGAGGTCCTCGCCGCCGACGGCACCCTCGACCGGCCGAAACTCGGCTCGATCGTGTTCGCCGACGCCGACCGCAGGGCGGAACTCAACGCGATCATCCATCCCCTGGTCGGAGCCCGCTCGGCCGAGCTGACGGCAGCGGCCGGCGAGGACGCGGTGGTGATCCACGACGTACCGCTCCTCACCGAGAACCGGCTCGCCCCGCTGTACGACCTGGTCGTGGTGGTGGACGCGTCTCCCGAGACCCAGCTGGACCGGCTCGTACGCCTGCGCGGAATGAGCGAGTCCGACGCGCGGGCGCGCATGGCCGCCCAGGCCACCCGCGAGGAGCGGCGCGCCGTAGCCGACATCGTCATCGACAACGACGGACCACTGGAGGCGCTGGAGCCGCAGGTCCGCAAAGTGTGGGCGGCTCTGACCGAGCGCGCGAGCCGATAGAGCGCCGTAAGCCGGGATCCCTCTTCGGACCGGCACTGGCCGTCACCGCGTTCCGACAATCGGAACACTCCCGCCGTGCGGGATGTTGAACAGCCCGAGCGAGGGGAAGGATGGCAGCGTGCCCGAGACGAACCCGGAAACTCACGTCATCGATTTCCGCGCGGCCGAGCAGTTGCTCGCGGCCCGGGATCCGCGCGGCGCGATCAAGCTGCTCGACTCGGTCATCGCCGCCCACCCCGAGAGCGGAGCGGCCCGTCTGCTGAGAGCGCGCGCCTACTTCGCCGCCGCCCAACTGCGCGCGGCGGAGCGCGAATTCCAGCACATCGTGGACCGCGAGCCGGACAACGCGTTCGCCCACTTCGCGCTGGCCCGCACCTTCCAGCGGTCCGGCCGCCCGGACCAGGCCCTGCGGCACTTCCGGCTGGCGGCGGCGCTCGACCCCAAGCCGGAGTACCTGGAGGCGGCCCGGTTCGAGTCCTGATCCCGGCGCTTCAGGGATCGGCCCGGCGCCACGTCGCCTGCTTCTGACGCCTGCTTCTACGGGGCTCGGGGCCTGGGGCCCGGGGCCGACGGTGGCCCGGGGCTGCGGTACGGCCTGTTGTCACCGTGGTCCGGTTCGTACGGCGGGATGTCAGGGCCCGGCTGGTAGTGCGGCCCCTGATGGAGCCGGTGCACCACGACCATCAGATCCGCCGAAACGATCAGGCACAGCACCGCGCAGGCGATCGCCCAGCCCGGCCGCTCCGCGAGCGCGAACACGGCCGTGCCCGCGACCGCCCACAGCAGTCCCCATACACTCAGCCAGAATCGCAGCCGGAGAGGACTGCGTGCTGTTGCCGGTTCACTCCCAGTGCGCATGGCAATCGCCGCCTTCTACTCCAGGATGTACCCGATTTCCGCTGGATACGCCCCGTCACCCGCTTCGTACCGGACGGGCGGGGCGTCATCGGCCGGATCACCGACGACACCCGGATGACCCTCTTCACGGCCGAGGGGCTCATTCGCGCCGACGCAGGGCCCTTCCTGTACGCACGACGGGCACCCGGTAACGCCTCTCTGACGGGCGCGCCCAGGAGCATGTGCCCCACCGGCGGCGGAGTTGGGCGGGCACGGCAGGTCAGCGCACAGTCCAAGGGCTGCGGGACGGTGATGCGTTCGGCGCCGTTCGGACTGGGGCCACTCCGTGGACAGCGATTCCACGGGTGCGGTCTGCGGCAATCTGCTCACCGCATCCGCACAGTGAGTGTGCGATGAGTTCCGGCCGCGTGCCCGGTCCTACTCCCTGAAAGCGCTACGGAACGCTCTCATGACGCCTACGGAGGAGACCGCGATGTCCGCCACCACCTCGACCACCACCTCGACCGCCGAGCCCCTGAGCCGCCGCGCGGACCTCGCCGTGCGCACGCTGCAGATCCTGCTCGCACTGCTCTTCGCGATCCCGAGTGCCGCGCCGAAGCTCATCGGGCACGCGTCGGCCGCGGAGTCGTTCGACAAGATCGGCTTCGGCGACTGGTTCATGTACCTGGTCGGGGTGCTGGAGCTGGCCGGCGCCGTGGCGCTCGTGGTCCCGATCCTGTCCGGACTTTCGGCGCTGGCCCTGATCGGCCTGATGATCGGGGCGTTCACCACCCAGATGACGGTCTTCGACGGGCAGTACGCGATCACACCGGTGCTGGTGGCGATCCCGCTCGCCGTCATCGCCTGGACCCGGCGGAACCGCACCGCCGAGCTGTTCGCGCTGGTCAGGGCGCGGCTCTGACGCGCAGCGCACGGCCTTTGTGCTGACGTGCAGATCGCAGCTCGTGGCTCGCAGCTCGTAGCCCCGGTCGGTCATCCGTCCGGGGCTCTGCTCAGTGCGCGGGGCTCAGTGCACGAAGGTGTAGCTGTGCCAAGGCGGGGTGTCCGGAGCGATGTTGTCGAACAGCGTCGTCGGGATGTACGCCGATTCGCTCCCCGAACAGTTCGGGTTCGTGTACATCATCATGTCGATCAACGTGGCGTTCTCGACCCGGTGGGCACCGGTCGGTGCGAGCCGGTGACAGCCGTTCACGCCGGGGTTCGACACCTTGACGACCCGCTCGCCCTCGGTCTCGTAGATGACGGTGCCCACCGCGGTCCGGCCGAGGCCGGAACAGCCCGCGACGGCGAGGGACAGGATCACTGCCCCGGCGGCGATGCCGGGACGCCGGAGATGGGACATGGCTGGTCCTCGTCTGTCGTGTGTCGTCTGTCGTCGGCGGTTCACGTGGCTCACGTGGCTCACGTGGTTCCGGACGTTCCGGACTCGTGCTCGCCACCCTGCCGGACTCACGGCGGCGCGGCACCCCATGTGCAGCCGCACAGGGGATTCCGGACGCTCGACCGGGGGTCACGACAGGAATACCGTTGAGTCACGGACCGAATCTCCCGAGCGCGTGGACGGCAGGGGGTCCCGTGATGGTCGAAGAGCTGGTGGCGGCGGGCTTGGCGGCAGGATCCGCCTGCCTGGTCTACGGGCTGGCCGCGGCGAAGGTCGTCAAGCAGTACGAACGCGGCGTCGTGCTCCGCCTCGGGCGGCTGCGGAGCAGGGTACGTGAGCCGGGATTCACCATGATCATTCCGGTCGTGGACCGGATGCACAAAGTGAACATGCAGATCGTGACGATGCCCGTGCCTGCCCAGGAGGGCATCACGCGCGACAACGTCACGGTCCGGGTGGACGCCGTCGTGTACTTCAAGGTGGTGGACGCGGCCGACGCGATCATCAGGGTCGAGGACTACCGCTTCGCCGTCTCCCAGATGGCGCAGACCTCCCTGCGGTCGATCATCGGCAAGAGCGAGCTCGACGACCTGCTGTCCAATCGGGAGAAGCTCAACCAGGGCCTCGAGCTGATGATCGACAGCCCGGCCCTCGGGTGGGGAGTCAGCGTCGACCGGGTGGAGATCAAGGACGTGTCGCTGCCCGAGACGATGAAGCGCTCGATGGCACGGCAGGCCGAGGCGGACCGGGAACGCAGGGCCCGGGTCATCAACGCCGACGCGGAACTGCAGGCGTCGAGGAAGCTGGCCGAGGCGGCACACCAGATGGCCGACGCGCCGTCGGCCCTGCAACTGAGGCTGCTGCAGACCGTGATGGCCGTGGCCGCCGAGAAGAACTCCACGCTGGTGCTGCCCATCCCGGTGGAGCTGCTGCGCTTCCTGGAGCGGGGCGCGCAGGGCACTCCGCAGGCCGGCTCGGAGGCCGCACCGCAGGCCGCACCGCAGACCTCTCCGCAGCCCGTCGCGTCGAGCGAACCCGGCGAACCGATCGGCACACCGGCCGAGCAGCGACCGGCGGCTCTGGAAGGGCCGGCAGGTACGGAGGGCCTCGAACTGCCGGGCTCGGAGGTGCGGGACGCGTCGGAGATGCCGCTGGAGCGTGAGGTGCACGCGCACGGTGCTGACGGCCACGGCGCAGCCGGCCGCAAGCCCGTCGACGAACCCAGCGAGCGGTAAAGGCGCAGGTCGGAGGTCGGTCGAGGGGCATTGTCAGACCTCGCCCGTATGGTCGTGGTGCCAAGGACCCGACCAGTGGGAGTGGAGGTGCCCCGCACATGCTGCACGTCTGTGCCGCCGTGTTCGTACCGGCAGCGCTGCCGCGGGAAGGGCGGGTCGCCTTCTGGAGCCCGGACGGTGGCGCGCTTCCGGTCGGGCAGGGTGGTGCCGTCGACTCCGGCGGGGCGGCCGGGTCCGGCGCGGCGGTCGAGTCCGGCGGGGGTGCCGAGCTCGCTGAGCTGACGGTCGTGCGGCCGCACGGCAGCGGCGTCCGCAGCCGCACCGTCCCCGCCCTGCTGCTGCCGGTCGCCGACGCCGTGCCGCTGCTCGTGCGCGCCCGGCACGACCCAGCGGCGCATCCCGCCACTGCCTGCTGGGGCGCCGCCGCCCTGCACGCCCTGCAGCTCGCCGCACGCGGCCGGCTTCTGCCCGGGCTGACCCCCGACGACCATGACGCCTGGCGGGCCGGCCCGCTGGACGCCGACGACATCGCCCATCTGCGCGCCGTCGCCGCAGCCATGCCGTACGAGGCCCATGCCACCCCGCTGCCCGGCCTGCGCCCTCTCCAGCTGCCCGATCCCGAGGCGCTGATCAGGTCGTTCCTGGACGCCGTCGCGGACACCCTGCCCCGCACACCCGCGGCCGAGCACGCGGCGGGGCGGCCCTTCGCCGCTGCGGCGCCGCAGCATCTGCCGGGAGCCCGTGACTGGGCGGCTGAGGCCGCGGCCGGTATGGACGCGGGCGTACGGATCTCGCTGCGCCTCGACCTGTCGGCGTTCGAGCTGTTCGACATCGCGGAGGACGGCGGGGCAGAGCGGCAGGCGGGCGCCGCGCTCGTCCAGGTGCACAGCCTCGCCGACCCGACGCTCGTCCTGGACGCCGCCCGGCTCTGGGCGGGCGAGGGCGAGGAGCACTTCGGGCCGCGGGCCCGTATCGACACCGTGCTCGCGCTGCGCCGGGCCGCCCGGGTCTGGCCCCCGCTCGGGCGGCTCATGGAGCGCGAAGTCCCCGACGTGCTGCCGCTCACCGAGGACGAGCTCTACGAGCTGCTGGGCGAGGCCGCCGCCCGGCTCGGCGCGGCCGGGGTGGCGTTGCACTGGCCCAAGGAGCTGGCCAGGACGCTCAGCGCGGCCGCTGTCGTGCGCGCGCCCGCTCCCGGCTCCGCCACGGACGGCACGCCGTTCTTCGACAGCGAGCAGCTGCTCAGGTTCAACTGGCAGCTGGCGCTGGACGGGGATCCGCTCACCGAGCGCGAGATGGACGCACTGGCCGAGGCGCACCGCCCGATCGTCCGGCTGCGCGACCAGTGGGTCGTGGTCGACCCCGATCTCGTCCGCAAGGCGCGCAAAAGGGAGCTGGGGCTCCTGGAGCCGGTGGACGCGCTGGCCGTGGCGCTCACCGGGACCGCCGAGGTGGACGGTGAGACGGTCGAGGCCGTCCCCGAGGGTGCGCTGGCCGCGCTGCGCGACCGGCTCACCGAGGGCCCGGCCGCCCTCGCCCAGCCGGCCGGACTCGACGCCACCCTGCGCGACTACCAGCTCCGCGGTCTCGGGTGGCTGGACCTGATGACCTCGCTCGGCCTCGGCGGCTGCCTCGCCGACGACATGGGCCTCGGCAAGACGGTCACGGTCATCGCCCTCCATTTGCACCGCGCCGAGCGCCGCGGGCGCACGGCGCCCACCCTGGTCGTCTGCCCGGCCTCGCTGCTCGGCAACTGGCAGCGGGAGATCGTCCGTTTCGCGCCGGGCGTGCCCGTGCGCCGTTTCCACGGCGCCGATCGCTCCCTCGACGGGGTCCACACGCCAGGCGACCGCCCCGGCTTCGTCCTCACCACGTACGGCACGATGCGTACGAGCGCCGCCGGACTGGCGGCGCGGGACTGGGGCATGGTCGTCGCGGACGAGGCCCAGCACGTCAAGAACCCCTTCTCCGCGACCGCCAAGGCGCTGCGCACCATCCCCGCCCCCGCGCGCGTCGCCCTCACCGGCACCCCCGTCGAGAACAACCTGTCCGAGCTGTGGTCCCTCCTCGACTGGACCACCCCTGGCCTGCTCGGCCCGCTGAAATCCTTCCGTGCCCGCCACGCCCGCGCCGTCGAGAACAGCGAGCACGTCGAGAACGAGGCGGCCGTCGAGCGCCTCTCCAGGCTCGTGCGCCCCTTTCTCCTGCGCCGCAGGAAATCCGACCCCGGCATCGTGCCGGAGCTGCCGCCCAAGACGGAATCCGACCACCCTGTCCCGCTCACCCGGGAGCAGGCGTCGCTGTACGAGGCGGTCGTGCGCGAGACCATGGCGCAGATCGAGAGCGCCGAGGGCATCGCGCGCCGCGGCCTCATCATGAAGCTGCTGACCTCGCTCAAGCAGATCTGCAACCACCCTGCGCAGTATCTGAAGGAGGACACCGGCCGCCTCGCCGCACGCTCCGGCAAGCTCGCCCTCCTCGACGAGCTGCTCGACACGATCCTCGCGGAGGACGGCGCGGTACTGATCTTCACGCAGTACGTGTCGATGGCGCGCCTCATCGCCGGGCACCTCGAGGCGCGGGCGATCCCGTCCCAGCTGCTCCACGGGTCCACCCCCGTGCCGGAGCGGGAGCGGATGGTGGACCGCTTCCAGTCCGGCGAGATCCCGGTGTTCATCCTCTCCCTCAAGGCCGCGGGCACCGGACTGAACCTGACCCGGGCCGGCCATGTCGTCCACTACGACCGCTGGTGGAACCCGGCCGTGGAGGACCAGGCCACCGACCGGGCCTATCGCATCGGCCAGACCCAGCCGGTGCAGGTCCACCGCCTCATCGCCGAGGGGACCGTCGAGGACCGTATCGCCGAGATGCTGCTGGCCAAGCGGGCGCTGGCCGACGCGGTGCTCGGCTCGGGGGAGGCGGCACTGACCGAGCTCACCGACCGGGAGCTGGCCGATCTCGTCTCGCTGCGGAGGCCGTCATGATCGCCCACCGCCCCGGGGCCGGGCGGCCGCGTCGGGACGCGCTGCGCAGGCCGGACGACCGGCGGCGTACGTTCCCGCAGCTCGCACCGCGGTCCGCCGACGAGTCGTTCGCCGCATCCTGGTGGGGCAACGCGTGGGTGGACGCGCTGGAGGACGCGGCCCTCGACCCGGCCCGCCTCGCTCGCGGCCGCGCGTACGCCGGGCGCGGCCAGGTCGACGCGATCACCGTCACCCCCGGCCGGGTCTCGGCGTACGTGCACGGGTCCCGCCCGCGCCCGTACCGTACGGACATCCGGCTGCGCACCCTCGGCGACGACGCCTGGGACCGGTTCCTCGACATCGCGGCCGCCCGACCCGACCACATCGCGGCCCTGCTCGACAAGGACGTCCCGCACGCGCTTGCGGGCGCTGCCGACCTGCTGCCCGTTCCCGGCGATCTGATCCCCGACTGCTCATGTCCCGACGACGGTTTCCCCTGCAAGCACGCGGCCGCACTCTGCTACCAGACGGCCCGGATCCTCGACGAGGACCCGTTCGTGCTGTTCCTCATGCGCGGCCACGGTGAACAGGAGATCCTCGCGGAGCTCACCCGGCGCAACGCCACCCGTTCCGCGGCCGAGCGGACCGCCGGGGAAGCGCACGGCACCACGCCCGCCCTCGCCACCGTCCCCGCTCGCGACGCCGTCGCACCGCGCATGCTGCCACCGCTTCCGCCGCCGCTGCCCGTGCCACCGCACCCCGGCCGCCCGCCGGTCTACCCGCAGGCGCCCGGCGCGCCCGACCCACTCGCCCTCGACCTCCTCGCCACCGAGGCCGCGGCCCGCGCCCACACCACCCTCCGGACGGGCCTGGATCCCCTCGCGGGCCTCACCCCCCGGCAGGACGCGGTCCGGCTGGCCGCCGCCCATCCCGGCTCCGGACTCACCGCCTCCACTCGGGCGCTGTACACCGCGCTGGCCCGCGCCACCGACCGCAGCCAGACGGACCTGGCCCGCGCCGTCGCCGCCTGGCGGCAGGGCGGCCTCGCGGGCCTGGCCGTCCTGGAGGAGGAGTGGGACCCGCCGGCCGGCCCCTTCGACCGGGCCCGCCCCGCACTGGCCGCCGCCGACTTCCCGGACTTCCGGCCCTCGCGCAACCGCCTCTCCACCTCCGCGCTGCAACTGCGCCTGGGCCGCGACGGCTTGTGGTACGGCTATGAATCGGACCCCGGCCGCGACGACTGGTGGCCCCGTGGCACTCCCGACGCGGACCCCGTCGGAGCGCTCGCCGCCTTGCTCGGCCGCTGACCGTAGGCCCGGACCGTGCGCCTGGACCGTGTGCGCCCGGACGTACGCCGTGGACCGACTGTGCGCCTCGCACCGAACGCCCTGGACCGGATGCCCGTGGGCACTCAGGAGCCCGAATGACCGGTGAGCACGCGAAAGACGGACCCGCCGATCTCGTCGTCGAAGGGGGCACCGCGCTGGTGCACGCCGAGGACGGCGGAATGAGTCGCCTACCCGACGGCCCCACCGCACAGGTTGAAGATCAAGCCAGGCCGACGTGCTGATGAGCTCGTCGGTGACCCACCGTGCGACGTCGGCTGGGTAGGGCGCCGGCAGTCCGAGGACGATGTGCCGGAAGCCATCGGCGGGCGCCGGCGAGCTGGAGGAAATACAGCTTCTCGCCGGGCACATCCTCTCCCGCGGACTCGGGAGTTGCGGGAGAGGATGTGGAGACCGGCCCTCGGACGATCAGCGGCGCCGCAGTGACGGGTCGAGCAGCGCGGGCGGAGTGTCGTACTTCTCGTGCGCGGCCAGGTCGGTGCCGGGAGCGACGATCGCGTCGATCGCGTCGAGCACGTCGGCGGAGAGCACTGTGTCTGCGGCGGCGAGTTGCGAGTGCAGGTGGTCCAGCGTGCGGGGGCCGATGAGCGCGCTGGTCACGGCGGGATGCGCGGTCACGAATCCGAGCGCGAGCTGGATCATGGTCAGGCCGGCCTCGTCGGCGACCTTGGCCAGCTGCTCGACGGCGTCGAGCCTGGCCCGGTTGGAGGGGATGGTGGTGTCGAAGCGTTGCGGCATGAACGTTGAGCGGCTGGTGGTGATTTCCTGGCCCTCGCGGATCGCGCCCGACAGCCAGCCCGAAGCCAGCGGGCTCCACACCAGCACACCGAGCCCGTACTGCTCGGTCACGGGCAGCACGTGGCTCTCGATCCCGCGCTGCAGGATCGAGTAGCTGGGCTGTTCGGTGACGTAACGGCTCAGGTGGTTGTCTCGGGCGGCCCACTGGGCTTGCACGATGCGGTACGCCGGGAAGGTCGAGGAGCCGAAGTAACGGATCTTTCCCGCGCGCTGCAGGTCGGTCAGAGCCGACAGCGTCTCCTCGTCGCTGGTGCTCGGGTCCCACCGGTGGATCTGGTAGAGATCAACGTGGTCGACACCGAGACGGCGCAGGCTGTTGTCCAGCGCGGTGACCAGCCAGCGGCGCGAACTGCCCTGGTGGTTGCGCTCGTCGCCCATGGGCATGCTCGCCTTCGTGGCCAGCACGATGTCGTCGCGGCGGCCGGCTATGGCTTTGCCGACCATCTCTTCCGACTCGCCGCCGCTGTACATGTCGGCGGTGTCGATGAGGTTGATCCCGGCCTCGAGGGCGGCGTCGACGATGGCGGTGGCCTCGTCCTGGGTGGTGCGCCCGATCTTGCCGAAGTTCATCGCGCCGAGCGCGAGGGAGCTGACCTGCACACCGGTGCGGCCCAAGGTGCGGTACTGCATGACCGTGTCTCCTCCATTGCGGGTGAAGCGTGGTGGCAATGCGTGGTTTGGTTGTCGGGCCCTGCTCTGGCATCATGAACAAAACGGAACCTTGCTCCGGTTACGATACGGAACAGCGCTCCGTTTCGGCAAGCTCGATAGCGGAGGGAGCGGTGCGGTGAACGACAGCGACGAGGGCGCAGGGCGCGCAGCCCGGTCCAGGCGGGCGGACGCCCGGCGTAACGAGGAGACTCTGCTCGACGCGGCCGCCGCGGTCTTCGTCGCCTCAGGCGTGGAAGCGCCGGTACGCGACATCGCGGCCAAGGCCGGCGTCGGGATGGGCACGATCTACCGCCACTTCCCGACTCGAGCGGATCTCATCATCGCCGTCTACCGGCACCAGGTCGAGGCCTGCGCCGAGGCCGGTCCAGCCCTGCTGACGACCAGCGCAACTCCTCACGCCGCACTGGGGCGATGGATCAACCTCTTCGTTGATTTCCTGGTCACCAAGCACGGACTCGCTGCTGTGCTGCAGTCCGACAACGCCGGCTTCGACACGCTGCACGCCTACTTTCTCGACCGCCTCGTACCCGTGTGCACGCAGCTGCTCGACGCTGCAGCCGCTTCGGGCGAGATTCGATCCGACCTGGAGGCCTACGAGCTCATGCGCGGCGTCGGGAACCTCTGCATAGGCGCGGAGAGTGATCCCCACTACGACGCACGTCGACTGGTCGAGCTCCTCATCGCAGGACTACGTCGACCGCACTGACCATCGGCCAGGCCCGAGCTCGACGATCTCGTCGCTGAGGGGTGGCCGACCTGCATCAGCTCAGGTCTTCAGCGTGCGGTCCGCGGACATGCTGACCACGATCGCCGGGCACGGCGGTGGTCCTCGCTGACGACAGCAGTGTGAACGCCCTGTCGATGCAGAGCAGTTCGACAGGTTGTCCGCTCGATCGGGTGAAAGGATTGTCGGCCATAACCTGATTGGCGCAATCGCGTTATTTCCGGTGCGGGTGAGTACCCGTGTTCATCCTCCGGAAGGCAGGAACCAATGAGGCAGATTCGCCGAACAGGTCTGGTCGCAGTGATGGTCACGGGCGGCGCCCTTGCCGCGGCCGGGGCCGCCCACGCCGACTCGGGTGCGCACGGAAGCGCCACCAGGTCACCGGGCCTGATCTCCGGGAACACGATTCAGCTCCCGGTGCATGTCCCGGTGAATGTGTGCGGCAACACCGTGAACGTGGTCGGTCTGCTGAATCCGGCCGTCGGCAACAGCTGCGAGAACGAAGGAGCGGCCGAGAGTGGGCACGGCGGCGGCGCCGTCGCCAGGGGAAGCGGAAAGGATTCTCCCGGGGTGGTCTCCGGCAACACGATCCAGCTTCCCGTCGATGTGCCCGTGAACGTCACCGGCAACTCGGTCAACGTCGTCGGCATCGGCAATGCGTCCACCGGCAACTCGTCCTCGAACTCGCCCGGAAAGCCTCCGGCCGCGCCGAGGCCGGTGACCCCGCCGAAGACGCGCCCTGCAGAACCGGTTCACCAGCCCCGGCCGGGCCCCGGCCACCTCGCCGAGACCGGCACCCCGACCGGTATCGGCCTTGCCGTCCCGGCCGGTGCCGCCCTGATCCTTGGTGGCGCGATCCTCTACCGCCGCTTCCGCCCCGCGGCCCACGACGCCTAGAGCCGGCGGATGAAGCATCCGGACGGCACGGAAAGAGGGGCCCGGATCGAAAACCGGTGCCCCTCTCGTCCGTCATGCGAGACCGCAATGTGGAACACGCGCCTCGGTGACGCCTCAGCTGCCGTGACGCTTCAGCCGCTGTGACGCTTCAGCCGCTGTGACGCTTCAGCCGCGCCACGCGGCGAGCACGGCCGCGATCGCCGGCGCCACACGCGCGCGGGCCTCATGGCGGGGAACCCCCTGCATCAGCAGCGCGTCGTACGGCGTGTCCAGATGGCGTACGGACGCACGCACCGCCGCCGTCACCGCCCCCTCGTCCAGCGCACGGCCCGCCGCGGTCCGCCCCACGCGCCCGCTGCCGCGCACCGACGTGTGCGCCGCGATGTCCAGCGCCCGGTCGAGCGGGCAGCCCGGGAAGAGCCGCAGGATCTCCGCGGTCAGCACGCCCGTGAAGTGCACGTCCTCCGCCGCCCGCCGCGCCGCGTCGCGCACCCGGCGGCGGGTCCGTACGTCCGCGTCGGCCAGGCACGCCGCCTCGGCCCGGGCGAGCGCGGCTTCCTCGACGAGCAGGCCCTGGCGCTCGTACCGCGTACGGCGCTTGTTGTGCCGCACGACGACGGCCCAGAGGGCACTCGCCTCGCGCGCCCGCCGGGTCAGCGCCGCGTTCCCGCGCGGCAGGAAGACGAGGTGCCCGAGGTCCGCGCAGTCCAGACAGCGCGGCGCATTGAACTCCAGGACCATCCGCTCGAGCGGCCCCCGTCGGCACTCGGCACAGCGCCGCGCCTTCAGCGGCTCGACGACCACCAGCGGATCCGTCACCCCGAACCCACCTCCCGCTCCCCGTACCTCTCCTGCGCGCGCATGCCAGGCTGCTGCCGGCCCGCCTCCCCGTCCAATATTCGTTCGAGAAGCGGACGTTGGTCTTGCTACGTTCCTGGACGTGGCGAAACTCAATCAGATCATCGCGGTGGAGAAGGGCGTCAAGTCCAAGGCGCACCAGGACCTCACGGCGGCTCATCACGGCCTCCAGAAGCCCGCGCTGCTGGCCGGTATCTCCCGGACGTACCAGCCCAAGGACGAAGAGGGCGAGCAGCTTCCGCCCGAGTCCACGCTGGTCCAGGTCAAGGCCGAGGATGTGCTGCGCGACACCGCGAAGACGCTGACCAGGCTGTTCGACGTGACCGCCACCAAGGACTGGGCGAACTGCGCGGCCCGCGCCGACATCTCCGTCGACGGCCGGGTGCTGGTGGCCGATGTGCCCGTCGCGTACCTCCTCTTCCTGGAGAAGCAGCTCACGGACATCAACACCTTCGTGCGCAAGCTGCCGGTGCTGGATGCCGCCGAGTCCTGGACGCAGGACCCTTCCACGGACTCCTGGAAGACCGAGCCGGTCAAGACGGTCCGTACGAAGAAGGTGCCCCGCAACCACGTGAAGGCGGAGGCCACCGAGAAGCACCCGGCGCAGGTCGAGGTGTACTACGAGGACATTCCCGTCGGGTACTGGACGACGGTGAAGTTCTCCGGTGCGCTGCCCGCCCGCCGGGTCAACGAACTGCTGGACCGCGTGGAGAAGCTCCAGCAGGCCGTGAAGTTCGCCCGCGAGGAGGCGAACAGCGCGGAGGTCACCGACCAGAGGGTGGGTGACGCCGTATTCGGCTACCTCTTCGGGTAGCCGCACCACAGACTCCCCGGCCGCAGCACCATGGCCGGGGTGCGCGAGGAGCGCAAAGCTGAAGCTGAAGCTTGTCGTGAACCACGCGGTTCCAGTGGAGGTTCGAATCCTCCCCCCGGCACCTACGGGCCGGGGTGGCCCAATCGGCAGAGGCAGACCGCGATGAATCTCAGACTCTCGCTCCAGACTCAGCATTCGCCGCTCATCGCCGGATCGACCGGGCCCGGGCCCCCAGTGCGTCGAGATGCCGGTTCGACTCCGGCCCGCGGAGCTCGATCTGCGGTGGTCGAAAGGAAAGACGCGGCGACGAGAAGACTGACCTGGGTTCTCAAGCGTGCCGGCGTGTGAATGTGAGTGGCATCAACAGGGCTCGGGGGCCGGCTACGCCCCCGGGCCCGCTCCCGTCTCCGGACCCCCGGGCCCGTTCCCGTCTCAGGGCCGATCGACCCGTTCCCGTCTCCGGCCCCTCGCCGCCTACTGGCGGTATCCGCTCAGGAAACGCCCGATACGGCTGATCGCGGCGTCGAGATCGTCGGCGTACGGGAGGGTCAGGATCCGGAAGTGGTCCGGGCGCGGCCAGTTGAAGCCGGTGCCCTGGACGACCTGGATCTTCTCGCGCAGCAGCAGATCCAGCACGAACTTCTCGTCGTCGTGGATCGCATGCACCTTGGGGTCCAGGCGCGGAAACGCGTACAGAGCGCCCTTCGGTTTCACGCACGAGACCCCCGGGATCTCGTTGAGCCGCTCCCACGCGCGGTCGCGCTGCTCGTGCAGCCGCCCGCCGGGTGCGGTGAGCTCATGGATGGACTGGCGTCCGCCGAGCGCGGCCTGGATGGCGTACTGCGCGGGCGCGTTGGGGCACAGCCGCATGGAGGCCAGCATCGTGAGCCCCTCGAGATAACTGCGCGCGTGCTGCTTGGGGCCGGTGACGACCAGCCAGCCCGAGCGGAAACCGGCCACGCGATACGTCTTCGAGAGCCCGCTGAAGGTCAGGACGACCAGGTCCGGGGCGAGGGCGGCCGTGCTGTGGTGGACGGCGTCGTCGTACACGATCTGGTCGTAGATCTCGTCGGCGAACACCATCAACTGGTGCCGGCGCGCCAGATCGAGGATGCCCTCGATGATCTCGGGCGGATACACGGCACCGGTGGGGTTGTTGGGGTTGATGATCACGACGGCCTTGGTCCGGTCGGTGATCTTCGACGCCATGTCGTCCAGGTCCGGGTACCAGTCGGCGGACTCGTCGCACAGATAGTGGACGGGCTTTCCGCCCGAGAGGGTCGTGACGGCGGTCCACAGCGGGAAGTCGGGCGCCGGGATGAGGACTTCGTCGCCGTCCTCCAGCAGGGCCTGCACCGCCATGGAGACGAGCTCGGAGACGCCGTTGCCGAGGAAGACGTCGTCGACGGAGACCTCGGTGAGCCCGAGCGACTGGTAACGCTGGGCCACGGCGCGCCGCGCCGACAGGATGCCCCGGGAGTCGGTGTAGCCGTGGGCCTGCGGGAGCATCCGGATCATGTCCTGGACGATCTCCTCGGGCGCTTCGAAGCCGAAGAGCGCGGGGTTTCCCGTGTTGAGGCGCAGGACGCTGTGGCCCGCCTCCTCCAGTGCGTTCGCATGCTCGATCACCGGGCCACGGATCTCGTAGCAGACCTCGCTGAGCTTGCTCGACTGCCGGAACTCCATGCCGTGGCCTCCCCAGAAACGGTGTTACTTGGTTTTACCAAGCTGGAGCTTGGAAAGTCCAACAACATGTCTAGACTGCGTCGCATGCCACGTCCTCCGCGCCGCCGAAGCTACGACCAGTACTGTGCCGCCGCCCGTGCCCTCGACGCCGTCGGCGACCGCTGGACCCTGCTGATCGTGCGGGAGTTGCTGGCGGGGCCCCGGCGGTACACCGATCTGCATGCCGATCTGCCCGGGGTCAGCACGGACGTCCTCGCCTCGCGCCTCAAGGACATGGAGCGGGACGGCCTGGCCACGCGACACCGCCTTCCCGCTCCTGTCTCCGCCTTTGTCTACGAACTCACCGGGCGCGGCAGGGCGTTGCTCCCGGTCGTGACCGCCCTGGCCGAGTGGGGAGCACCCGAACTGGCCGAGCGCAGGCCCACGGATGCGGTGCGGGCGCACTGGTTCGCCCTGCCGCTGCTGCGCCGTCTGGAGGGCATGGGTGTGGCGGACGTCGTCGAAGTCCGGTTGCCCGAGGGTGCGTTCCATGTACGGGTCGGGGGCGACGGGTCCGCGTCCGGGGGTGGGTCCGGGGCTGGTTCCGCGTCCGGCTCTGCGTCCGCCTCCGCGTCCGGCTCCGTGTACGGTGACGGCCCGGTGACGGCCGCGGGCACCGCCGCCACGCGGCTCGAACTCGACGCGGACACGTGTCTCGCCGTGAGCCGGGGCAGCCTCACCGTCGAGGAGGGCGTACGGGACGGGCGCATCGGCGTCTCCGGCGAAGGACCGCTCGCGGCAGCACTGCGCGGCGCCGCGGCTTCGGCAGGCGTGGGGACGTGACCCGGCCCTGCGCCGGGGGAGAAGACATGATGGGCCGGTGCGACTCGAACCGATCACCTGGGAACGGCTGACCGAGATCGTCGCCGACCAGGTCATGGAGACCAGGTCCGGCGACGGGAGCCCCTGGCTGCGCATCGCCGTCGACGGCGCCCCCGCAGCCGGGACCGGCGCGGCGGCGGGGGCGCTCGCCGAGGCGTTGCGGGTGCGCGGGCGTTCGGTGCTCGTGGTCGGTACGGAGGGGTTTCTGCGGCCCGCCTCGCTGCGGTACGAGTACGGTCGCGAGGAGCCGGACACGTACTACGAGGGCTGGTTCGACACCGGCGCGCTCTGGCGTGAGGTGTTCGGGCCGCTGGAGCCGGGCGGGTCCGGACGAGTGCTGCCGGACCTGTGGGACCCGGTCACCGACCGGGCGACGCGCAGCCCGCACCATGAACTCCCGCCGGGCGGCGTGCTGGTGCTGCACGGACCGTTGCTGCTCGGGTGCTGGTTCCCCTTCGACCTGACCCTGCACCTGAGGCTCTCGCCGGGCGCCCTGCGCCGCCGCACCGACGAGGCGCAGCGATGGACGCTGCCCGCGTTCGAGCGGTACGAGCGCGAGGTCGGCCCGGACGAGGCCGCGGAGGTCGTCGTCCGCACCGACGACCCGCGCCACCCGGCGTGGAACAACCCGTGGAGGGCGTAGCCGTACTCGGGCGATCCTCGGGGCAGGAATCAGGGAGCCGTGCCGTGCCTCAGGGACGTGTGTCGCCCGGCCCCGGCGGGCGGCCCCCGTGCAAGGTCACGGCGAGTGCTCCCGCCCGGCAGCCCTCGTGCGCGGCGGCCGCCGGGTCCGCACCCGCCAGGAGGGCGGCGAGGAACGCACCGGTGAACGCGTCGCCCGCGCCCGTCGAGTCGACCGCCCTCGCCGGGAGCGGCGGCACCCGGGCCGTCAGCGCGCCCGACTCGGCCACCAGTGCCCCGCCCGCGCCGAGGGTCACGACGGCCAGCGGCACCTGAAGGCTCAGCTTCGCGGCGGCGTCGGCGAGGTCCGGGATGCCGGTGAGGAGCCTGGCCTCGTCGGCGTTGGGCAGCAGCACCTCCGCCCCCGCGGCCGCCGCGAGGAAGCGGTCCACGCCGAGGGTGGCGATGAAGCCCGCCGACGCCGGGTCCACGCTCACCGGGACGCCCCGCTCGCGGGCGTCCGCGAGGGCGAGGACGGCCAGCTCCCGGCTGGGCCGCGCGAAGAAGAGATAGCCGGACAGATGGAGCCGGCCGACCCCGTCGAGCAGGGCGGGCGACCAGTCGGCGGGCGAGATCCGGAGGGCGGCCCCGCTGTCGGTGAGGAACGTGCGCTCGGCGTGCGCGTCGACGAGCGCGACGACCGTGGCCGTCTGCGCCTCGTGGTCGGGCACCAGGAGCGGGCGTACGCCCGCCCGGCGCAGGTGCCTGTCGTGCCAGGACGCGGCATCGGCGCCGACCCGGCCGAGCAACCGAACGTCCGTACAGCCCGAGTGCGCGGCCCAGCAGGCGGCGTTGGCGCCGGCGCCGCCGGGCAGGGTGCGTATCTCGGCCGCCGTGTCCGTCCCGTGCGCGAGCGCCGAACCGTGCCGGGCGACGACATCGGTGGCCACGTCCCCGATCACCAGCAGCGCACCGGCCGCACCGGCCGCGGCGGCAGGACGCGTCACAGCGCCGCCGCGATCCGTGCGGCCAGCCGCACATTGCCGCGTACGGCCGCCAGATTCGCCTCCAGGGACGCGCCCCCCGTGCGCCGCATCAGATGGTCGAGGAGGAAGGGGGTGACCGCCTGGCCCGTGATGCCCCGCTCCCGGCATTCGTCCAGCGCCTCCGCCAGCACCCGGTCGTGCAGCCGAGGGTCGAGCTGCTCGTCCTCGGGCACGGGCCGGGCGACGATCAGTGCCGTGTCCGGGCCGCCGAGGGCATCCTGGGCGCGTATCACCTCCGCCACCTCCTCCGGCGTACGGACCGTCCAGTCGACCGGTTCCCCGGAGGAGGTCAGATAGAAGCCGGGGAAGTGGTCGGTGCCGTATCCGAGGACGCCGACGCCCAGGGTCTCGAGTCGCTGGAGGGTCGCCGGGACGTCGAGGATCGACTTCACCCCGGCGCAGACGACGGCGATCCGGGTCTGCGCCAGCAGGCGCAGATCCGCCGATTCGTCCTGGGTCGTGGTCCACTCCCGGTGCACCCCGCCGAGCCCGCCCGTCGCGAACACCCTGATCCCGGCACGGGCGGCGAGGAACGCGGTGGCGGACACCGTCGTCGCCCCGCTCGCTCCCACCGCGAGCGCGGGCGCGAGATCGCGGTGGCCGAGCTTGCGCACCTCAGGGTCCGTGGCGACCCGCTCCAACTGGCTCTTGTCCAGGCCGACATGGGCCCGCCCGTCCAGCACGGCGATCGTCGCCGGCACCGCGCCCCCGCTTCTGACCAGTGACTCCAGCTCCTCCGCGACCGCCAGGTTGCGTGGGCGCGGCAGCCCCTGCGCGATGATCGTGGACTCCAGGGCGACGACGGGCCGGCGCGCGTCCAGCGCCTCCCGCACCTCTTCCGACAACAGCAGTGTGGTCTCGGGCATGTCCCCATCCCTGGCACGCAAACTCACTGCGCAAACGTTTCCGCACCGTTCCGTCCAGCACCACTACCGTGGGCACATGACGCAGCACGGCGCCCGGGCCCGGCACTTCTACGACGATCTTGCGGCCGACTACGACCTGATGTACGCCGACTGGGACGCGAGCATCACCCGGCAGGCAGAGGCCCTGGACGCCCTGATCGCCGAGGCGCTCGGCCCCGGAGTGCCGTACGACGTACTGGACTGCTCCTGCGGAATCGGTACCCAGGCCCTCGGTCTCGCCGCCCGTGGGCACCGGGTCACCGGCACCGATCTCAGCCCGGCGGCCGCCGCACGGGCGGGCCGCGAGGCGGCCGCGCGTTGCCTGCTGCTCGCCACCGGAGCAGCGGACATGCGGATGCTGCCCTTCCGGGACGCGGCCTTCGATGTCGTCGTCTGTGCGGACAACTCCCTTCCCCATCTGCTCACTCCGGACGATGTGCTGACGGCGCTCGGCGGGATGCGGCGCGTGCTGCGCCCCGGCGGGCTTCTGCTCCTGACGACACGTCCGTACGACCGGCTCCGCGCCGAGCGCCCCGCAGCCACCCCTCCGTACGTCAGGGAGATACCCGAAGGGCGGGCGGTGACCTTTCAGCTGTGGCACTGGGACGCGGACGGCGAGCGCTACGACTTCGAGCTGTTCCAGCTGCGCCCGGCGGCGGACGGGGAGTGGACCACCCGCGTCCGGCGCGCCCGCTACTGGGCGCTCACCGCCCGGCAGACAACGGATTTCGTCGAGCGCGCGGGCTTTCGCGCGGCCGAGTGGCGGGAGCCGGAACGTACCGGCTACTTCCAGCCTGTCCTGATCGCACGGTGCCCGCCCGCCCCCGCTAAGGTGACGCGCCATGACGACCTTTGATCACACCGCCGCCACACCCGCTTCCCCTTCGTTCGTCGTGCACATCCCGGACGCCGAGCTGGAGGCCGAGCCGCTCGACCCCGCTCAGATCGTCTCCGGGGATCCGGTCGTGACCGGAAAGGTGCTGTGGGAGTCCGAGGACGGCAAGCAGCTCCGCGGCATCTGGCAGATCACCCCGGGCGTGGTGACCGACACCGAGGCCAACGAGCTCTTCGTCGTCGTGAGCGGCAGCGCCACGATCGAGGTCGAGGGCGGCGACACCCTGCACGTCGGGCCGGGAGACGCCTGCGTGCTGCGGGAGGGTGATCGCACGACCTGGACGGTGCACGAGACGCTGCGGAAGGCGTACCACATCAGTCTTTGACGCTGCGGACGGCCTACCACATCAGTCTTTGAGGCTGGGGGCGTCCGAACGTGCCGCGGTGTGCCGAGCATGCGGATGCGAGGCCCGGGCGGCCCGTGAGGCGCGGTGGCCGGTCAGGAGGGCCAGGGCGGCCAGCGGGAGGAGCAGGCAGGCCCCGATCGCGTTGAGCCAGCCGTAGCCCGCCTGCGCGACGATGATGCCCGCCGCCACCCCGCCGATGCCCGCCGATGCGTTCGTCGTCAGGTCGGAGAGACCCTGGACCGCGGCGCGGGCGGGTCCGGGTACGGAGTCCGTGAGGAGCGCGGAGCCCGAGACGAGACCCGCGGACCAGCCCAGGCCGAGCAGGAACAGGCCTGCCGCGGTACGGGCGTGGCTTGCCCCTGCCGTACCTGCAAGCAGCGCGGCGCACGAGATCAGTCCCACGGCGAGGCCGATCACCGAGAGCCGTCCGAGTCGGTCGGACAGCCAGCCCATCACCGGCGAGAACGCGTACATGCCCGCAATATGGCCGCTGATGACCAGGCCGATCAGCTCGATCCCCGCGCCATGGTGGCTCAGCGCGACCGGAGTCATCGACATGATCGAGACCATGGCGGTGTGCGAGGCCGCGACGGTGACGAGCGCGAGCCGGGCCCGCGCGGACTCCCGCACCGCTCGCACACCGGCCCGCAGGGAACGCCCTTCCCGCCCACCGTCCTCGGCCGGGACCAGCGCCCGCGCCGTCAGCAGCGGGTCGGGCCGCAGCAGCAGTGCGACGACGAGCGCCGAGATCAGGAACACGCCCGCCGCCCAGAGGAACGGGCCGGCCGCCGCCGGTATCCCGAGCCCGGAAACGCTCCGCCCCGCCGGCGCCGCGATGTTCGGCCCGAGCACCGCGCCGATCGTGGTCGCCCACACCACCGTGGAGATGGCCCGCGCCCGCCGGTCCGGCTCCGCCAGATCAGCCGCCGCGAACCGCGCCTGCAGATTGGCCGAAGAGGCCGCGCCGAATCCCGCCATCCCCAGCAGAAGCAGCGGGAAGTTCCCGATCACCGCGGCCAGGACCACCACACCCGCACCGGCCGCCCCGATCAGATACGCCAGCACCAGCCCCGGCCGACGCCCGCGTGCGGTCATGAGCGCGGCGAGCGGCACGGACAGCAGGGCAGTCCCGGCGACGGACGCGGTCGGGGCGAGCCCGGCCAGCGCCTCGGTCCCGCTCATCTCCTGCGCCAGCACCGTGGCCAGGGCGATGCCCGTGGCGACCCCGAGCCCGCCGAGGATCTGGCTGATGATCAGGACGGGAGTGATCCGCCGCCGCAGCGCGGGAAGATCGGCGGCACCGACGGCGGCCCGCCCTGTCACCGTGGTCTTCTTCCCGGCGCTCACCGGTTGACCGCGCGGGGCAGGTCATGAGATGTACTGGTCATCGCGGCAGTGTGCCAGTTACCTACGGCCACAGGGAACCTCTCGCCGGCCCCGCTCCTCAGAAGAGGGGCTGCGGGAGCACCCCCTCCAGCGCCAGCAGCTTCCGCTTCGTCTCCAGTCCGCCCCCGAAGCCCCCGAGGCCCCCGTCCTTCTCCACCACCCGGTGGCACGGCACCACCACCGGCAGCGGATTCGACCCCATGGCCGCGCCCACCGCCTGCGCCGCGCCGGGCTGGCCCACCCGGTCGGCCAGGTCGCCGTACCCGACGACCGAGCCGTACGGCACGCCGGACGCCAGCTCGCGCAGCACCTGGCGGTTGAAGCCGGACGACAGCGACCAGTCCAGCGGGAGCTCGAAGTCCCGGCGCCTCCCCGCGAAGTACTCCGCGAGCTGGCGTATCGGCTCGGCCAGCAGAACCGGGTCCGCCACGGCCCGGGACCCGTCGCCCGAACCGTCGTCCACCCCGCGCTCCGCCCCGTCCCCCGGCGCGACCTCCGCCCCGTGTCCCCGCGCGACCTCGACCGGCTCCGCGCCCAGTCGCGCGGCCAGCTGCCCGAGCGCCTTGTCCCGCACCCGCGCGTCGGCATGGAAGACCACGCTCACCAGCCCCTCCCCGGTGGCGGCGAGCAGCAGCGGCCCGATGTCCGAACCCACCACGGTCCACTCGAAGCTGTTCATGCGGACCACCGTACGACCGCCCACTGACAACGGCCCCGACCTGCGAATCCGGGCCCCGATGTTTGCTTGCCGTCCCGCTCGCCATACTCTCGCCCCCGACAGGGCTCCTCGACGGGGGCACGCGGGGGTACGGGTGGCACAAGGGGCGAAGGACGCAGAGGAATGCAGGGCACAGTCGACGGTTTCACCTACGGCGTCGTCACACCTGTGGCCGCCTATCTCATGGCCTGCCTCGGCGGCGCCCTGGGGCTGCGCTGCACGACCAGATCCATACGCAACAGCGGATCCTTCAAGGCCGGCTGGCTGGCGCTCGGTGCCACCTCCATCGGCTCGGGGATCTGGACCATGCACTTCATCGCGATGATGGGCTTCACCGTCGCGGAGGCCCCGATCAGCTACGACCGGCCGACGACCTTCGCCAGCCTCGGCGTCGCCGTCGTCATGACGGGCATCGGGATCTTCATCGTCGGCTACCGCGGCGCGACAGCGATGGCCCTGGTCACCGGCGGCACCATCACCGGCCTGGGCATCGCGTCCATGCACTATCTGGGGATGGCCGGCATGCAGCTCCAGGGCCGGCTCGAGTACGACACCCTCACCGTCGCCCTCTCCGTCGTGATCGCCGTCGTCGCGGCCACCTGCGCCCTCTGGGCGGCCGTGTCCATCCACGGTTTCCTGCCGAGCCTCGGCGCCAGCCTGGTGATGGGTGTCGCCGTGAGCGGAATGCACTACACCGGTATGGCCGCCGTCGACGTCCATCTGCACGGCACCGTCCTGCCCGACTCCGTCGGCGACTCTCCCGCCACGCTCATCGCCCCGATGCTGATCGGTCCCGCGGTCTTCCTGGTCCTGGCGGGCGTGATCGTCATGTTCGACCCGCTGCTCGTCATGGGCGAACCCGACTGGCAGCAGCCCCGGACCGGGCGGAGGACGGCCGGGCGCAGGGCCCGGACGGGCGTACCGGCGGAGCGGCAGCTGCCCTCGTACGGCGAGCCGGCGAACTGGTCGGCGCCCTCCAGGTCCGCACGCCGCGCCTCCCACCGCTCCCGCAACCGCTGACCGCTGACGGCCGACCGCCGACTGCTGAGCCGGGATCCGGCCCGGCTGTCAGTGGTGGGTCGTACGGTGGTTCCATGCGGCCCGTTTCCCAGATCGAACGCACGATGGCGCCCTTCGAGGTCGTCAGCCCCTACCGGCCCAGCGGTGACCAGCCGACGGCCATCGCCGAGCTCGACCAACGCATCCGCGCAGGTGAGAAGGATGTCGTCCTGCTCGGTGCGACCGGCACCGGCAAGTCGGCGACCACGGCCTGGATGATCGAGAAGCTCCAGCGCCCCACCCTGGTCATGGCGCCGAACAAGACGCTGGCCGCCCAGCTGGCCAACGAGTTCCGCGAGCTCCTGCCGAACAATGCGGTGGAGTACTTCGTCTCGTACTACGACTACTACCAGCCCGAGGCGTACGTCCCGCAGTCGGACACGTACATCGAGAAGGACTCCTCGATCAACGAGGAGGTCGAGCGCCTGCGCCACTCCGCGACGAACTCGCTGCTGACCCGCCGGGACGTCGTCGTGGTCGCCTCCGTCTCGTGCATCTACGGCCTGGGCACGCCGCAGGAGTACGTGGACCGCATGGTGCCGCTGAAGGTCGGCGAGGAGATCGACCGCGACCAGCTGCTGCGCCGCTTCGTCGACATCCAGTACACGCGCAACGACCTGGCGTTCACCCGGGGCACGTTCCGGGTCCGCGGCGACACCATCGAGATCTTCCCGGTCTACGAGGAGCTGGCCGTCCGCATCGAGATGTTCGGCGACGAGATCGAGGCGCTCTCCACGCTCCACCCGCTCACGGGCGAGGTGATCAGCGACGACCAGGAGCTCTACGTGTTCCCGGCCAGTCACTACGTGGCCGGGCCGGAGCGCATGGAGAAAGCGATCAACGGAATCGAGCGCGAGCTCGAGGAGCGACTCGCCGAGCTGGAGAAGCAGGGCAAGCTGCTGGAGTCCCAGCGGCTGCGCATGCGCACCTCGTACGACATCGAGATGCTCCGCCAGATCGGCTCGTGCTCCGGCGTCGAGAACTATTCGATGCACTTCGACGACCGCGCCCCCGGCACCCCGCCCAACACCCTCCTCGACTACTTCCCGGAGGACTTCCTCCTCGTCATCGACGAGTCGCACGTGACGGTCCCGCAGATCGGCGCGATGTACGAGGGCGACGCGTCCCGCAAGCGGACCCTCGTCGAGCACGGCTTCCGGCTCCCGTCGGCGCTCGACAACAGGCCGCTGAAGTGGGAGGAGTTCCAGGGGCGGATCGGCCAGACCGTCTACCTCTCCGCCACCCCGGGCACGTACGAACTCTCGCGCTCCGACGGCTTCGTGGAGCAGATCATCCGCCCCACGGGCCTCGTCGACCCGGAGGTCGTCGTCAAGCCCACCGAGGGTCAGATCGACGACCTGGTGCACGAGATCCGCAAGCGCACCGAGAAGGACGAGCGCGTCCTGGTCACCACGCTCACCAAGAAGATGGCCGAGGACCTCACCGACTACTTCCTGGAGCTCGGCATCCAGGTCCGCTATCTGCACAGCGACGTCGACACGCTCCGCCGTGTCGAGCTGCTGCGCGAGCTGCGCTCCGGTGAGTACGACGTCCTGGTCGGCATCAACCTGCTCCGTGAGGGCCTCGACCTCCCCGAGGTGTCGCTGGTCGCGATCCTCGACGCCGACAAGGAGGGCTTCCTGCGCTCCGGCACCTCCCTCATCCAGACCATCGGCCGTGCGGCGCGCAATGTCTCCGGCCAGGTCCATATGTACGCCGACAAGATCACCCCGGCGATGGAGAAGGCGATCGACGAGACCAACCGGCGCCGCGAGAAGCAGATCGCGTACAACAAGGCGAACGGCATCGATCCGCAGCCGCTCCGCAAGAAGATCAACGACATCGTGGCCACCATCGCCCGCGAGGAGGTCGACACGGAGCAGCTGCTCGGTACCGGCTTCCGCCAGGGCAAGGGCGCCAAGGCGCCGGTGCCGTCGCTGGCGGCGCACGCGGTCAAGGGGGCCAAGGGCGGCAAGGCCGCCGCCAAGAAGGGCGAGATCACGAGCGACCGCCCGGCCGCCGAACTGGCGGGGATCATCGAGGAGATGACCGACCGGATGCGGGCCGCGGCGGCGGAGCTCCAGTTCGAGGTCGCCGCCCGGCTGCGGGACGAAGTCAGCGAGCTCAAGAGGGAGCTGCGGCAGATGAAGGAGGCCGGCCTGGCCTGACGAGGGGGACGGCTGGGGCCCGAGGAAACCGGCCTGGCCTGACGTACCGGCAGCTGTGTTTCAAGACCGACACAAAAGCTGCCCAAGTCTGCTGCGCTGTCGGAGCGACTGCGTAGGGTACGGCACAACCGCACACACGGACGGTTGCGGGGGAACCATGGAGAGGGGACAGCGCGTGGTGGACGTATCCAAGGGCGGTACGCCCGGAGGCCCCGGCGTCAATCTGACCAAGGGTCAGGCCATCAGCCTGGAGAAGAAGGGCGGCGGCACCCTCACCGCGGTGCGGATGGGGCTCGGCTGGCAGGCGGCGCCCCGGCGCGGTCTGTTCGGCTCGCGTACGCGGGAGATCGACCTGGATGCATCGGCGGTGCTCTTCGCCGACAAGCAGCCGGTCGACGTGGTGTTCTTCCGCCACCTCGTCAGCGACGACGGCTCGGTCCGGCACACCGGTGACAATCTGGTCGGCGGTGCCGGCCAGGGCGGCGACGACGAGGCGATCCTCGTCGACCTGCAGCGCGTTCCGGTCCACATCGACCAGATCGTCTTCACGGTGAACTCGTTCACCGGCCAGACGTTCCAGGAAGTGCAGAACGCGTTCTGCCGCATCGTCGACGAGACCAACGGCCAGGAGCTCGCGCGCTACACCCTGGACGGCGGCGGGCAGTACACCGCGCAGATCATGGCGAAGGTGCACCGCGCCGGCTCCGGCTGGCAGATGACGGCCCTCGGCAACCCGGCCAACGGCCGTACGTTCCAGGACCTGATGCCGTCGATCCTGCCGCACCTGTAGGCACGGCTTCCGTACGTCGTGACCACGCAGCTCCCGGAGGCAGCAGGCCGCCGGGAGCTGCACCGCTCACCACCGAGGCACTGAGGCAACGAGGGGACAGAGGCGATGACGGCCGAGCTGGTCAGGGGGCAGAACCATCCTTTGCCCCACACCCGACTCGAGATCCGGGTGTCGGCCGGCAAACCGGTCGTGACCGGCGCCACGCTCGGCGACGAGGACGGCAGGGTGCCGGGCACCGAATGGGTCGCCCACCCCGGCCAACCGGCCCTCCCCGGGGTCGAGGTCTCCCGACAGGCCACCGCCGACCACCGGCTCACCGTCGACCTCGACGCCGTGCCCGCGGCCGTGCACCGGGTGACGGTGCTGCTCGCGCTGCCCCTGGGGCCCGGACTCCCGGTTCGCTTCGGCTCCGTCGCCGCGCCGTTCGTCGCCGTCACCGGCCCCGACGACACTGAGATCGCCAACTACACCATCACCGGCCTGGACGCGGAGTCCGCCGTCGTCGCCATGGAGCTCTACCGCCGCCAGGGCGCGTGGAAGGTCCGCGCCATCGGCCAGGGATACGCGGGCGGCCTCGCCGCCCTCCTGGCCGACCAGGGCCTCGGCCGCGCCGGTGAGCTGGCGGCCGCCATCCAGGAGGCCGTCGCGCCCGGCCTCGCCCGTACGGTCGGGACGCCCCCGCCCCGTACGACGGAGGTGCGGCACAGCGCGGCGACGGCCGCGAGCGGCACGCTCGGCGAGCCCGGTCCCGCGCCGGGACCCGTTACCCAGCCGCCGGCTCAGCCGGCGCCCCAGCCCCCGGCGCAGCCCCACGACGGCCCCATCAACTACACGCACCCCCGCAGGCAGTCGGTCGCACCCCCGCCGCCGCCCCCGGCCGCACCGCCCGCCGAGCCGGGCCGGCCCCCCACCCCGGTCGCGGGGGACGCCACCGGCTGGTCCATGGAGGAGCGGCTGTACAACCAGGTATGGGGCATGTTCGAGGACCTGGCTCGCACCACGGCGGCGTACCGCAGCGCCGTCGACTTCGCCGAGTCCCGGCTCGACCAGGAGCTCGACCGCGCCCTCTCCGACCCGCGCAGCCGCATCGCCGGCTCCGGGGACGCGGCCCGCGCGGCGGCCCGCGCCAAGCACGACAAGCTGACCGAGCAGGCCCGCGAGGTCCTCGACCGCGATCTCGCCCAGCTCGCCGCCGAGTCCGATGTCGTCGAGCCCGCCCTGCCGGCCGCCTTCGCACGCTGGGACAACCCCGTCTGGCACGCCTACCGCGTCCCGATGGAGATCCCGATGGCCCTGCGCCTCGGGGACCTGCACCTCCCCGAGCGCCCGGAGCTGCGCATCCCCATGCTCATCCGGCTTCCGCTGGAGCGTGGTCTCTGGGTCGACAGCGGCCGCGCCACGTCCGAGGCGGCGTCGCTGATGGACGAGGGGCAGATACGCCGGCTCGCCATGGACACCGCGGTCGCGCACGCCGCCCGGCTGCTCGCGGTATACCCGGCCGGCGAGTTCACGGTCCATGTCATCGACCCAGCCGGCTCCGCGACGGCCTCGCTCGCCCCGCTGGTGCACTCGGGGGTGCTGGACCAGCCGCCTGCCACAGGTGCGCAGGGCGTCTCGTCCGTGCTCGCGAAGCTCACCCAGCGCGTCGACCTCGTACAGATGGCGGTGCGGGGCGGTGCGGCCGATGCCCTGCCACCGGACCTGGACACCGCCGAGCAGCTGCTGATCGTCAACGACTTCCCGCACGGTTTCGACGACCGGGCCGTCACCCAGCTGCGCTATCTCGCCGACGAGGGCCCCGCGGTCGGCGTCCATCTGCTGATGGTCGCCGACCGCGAGGACGCGAGCGCGTACGGCCCGGTACTCGACCCGCTCTGGCGCTCCCTGCTCCGGATCACCCCGGTCCCGGACGACCACCTCGCCGACCCCTGGGTGCAGCACTCGTGGACGTACGAGCCGCCGCGCATCCCGCCGGGCAGCCAGGTCCTCCAGCAGGTGCTGGCCCAGGTCGCCGAGGCGCGCCGGACCTGGCGCCGCTGAGCCCGGCGAGCACACCCGGGGACAAGCCCACCGCAAAGCCACTGACCTGCGTACTTGACGCTTACATTACCCTCTCCTTTACCTTTCTTTGGTCTTTCCTGTAATCTTCTTTGCACGGAGGGGAGTACTCCCACGTGCGGCGTGCCCGTCAGTACGGACGGACAGGACATGACCGGTCCCGGGGCGCCGGCCCGTGGTGCGGCAGCAGGCCGCCCGGGTGGAAGAGACCTCCGGCAGCGACGACGCTGATCAGTAGCCGTACGACGCCGGAGGCGCAGTGGACGTTTCATGGACCCTGTGGGGGCTGACCATTCTCGGTCTGGTCGCCCTGATCGCGGTCGACTTCTTCATCGGGCGCAAGCCGCACGATGTGTCGATCAAGGAAGCCGGAATCTGGACGGTCGTCTGGATCGTTCTCGCCGCACTCTTCGGCCTCGGTCTGCTGATGGCCGGCGAGACCCAGGCCTCGGGCGAGTTCTTTGCGGGCTTCATCACCGAGAAGTCGCTCAGTGTCGACAATCTCTTCGTCTTCGTCCTGATCATGGCGAAGTTCGCGGTGCCGTCCCACCTCCAGCAGCGGGTGCTGCTCGTGGGCGTCCTGATCGCACTCGTTCTGCGGGCCATCTTCATCGCCGCGGGCGCCGCGATCATCGCCAGCTTCTCGTGGGTCTTCTACATCTTCGGCGCGTTCCTGATCTTCACCGCCTGGAAGCTCATCCAGGAGGCGCGCTCCGACGAGGAGAAGGACGAGTTCGAGGAGAACCGCCTCCTCAAGTCCATCGAGAAGAAGTTCGGCGTCGCCGACCGGTACTACGGCACGAAGCTCTTCATCCGCGTCAACGGCAAGCGCGTGCTGACCCCGCTCATGGTCGTCATGCTCGCCATCGGCACCACCGACGTGCTGTTCGCGCTGGACTCCATTCCCGCGATCTTCGGCCTGACCCAGGACCCGTACATCGTCTTCACGGCCAACGCGTTCGCGCTGATGGGCCTGCGCCAGCTGTACTTCCTGATCGGCGGACTCCTGAAGAAGCTGGTCCACCTGAGCTACGGCCTGTCGGTGATCCTCGGCTTCATCGGCGTCAAGCTGGTGCTGCACGCGCTGCACGAGTCGGGGGTCCATGTCCCCGAGATCTCCATCCCGTTCTCGCTGGCGTTCATCTGCGGCGTGCTGATCATCACCACGATCACCAGCCTGATCGCCTCCAAGAAGCAGGAGGAGCGCGAAGCGGCCGAGGCCGCCGGGAAGGCGGCTGCCGGGGCAGGCGACACGGCGCAGAAGGACAGCATCGACGCCTGACGCACCTCGAGCGTCGGAAGGCGACGGGCGCGCCCGCGCACCCGCGCACCCGCGCGCCTGTGCGTACGGCAGCGGCTCCACGCGACGTACACGACAGAACACCGGCCGGGTTGCCCAGCAACGCGGCCGGTGTTCCCGTTCACGGCGCACCACGGCCCGGTCGACGGCGGGCGCAGCGGCCGCGACCGGTGCTCAGGCGGCCGCTCCCTCCTCCGCGGGCTCCACCACCGCCGCCCGCTCCGGCAGGGTCTCCGGCAGCAGTGCAAAGCACCCCAGGCTGAGCAGGGCGATCCCGGTCAGGTACGCGGCGACACCCCACGGCGGGCCGCTCCCGCCCGCCACGGCCGTGGCCACGATCGGTGTGAGCGCGCCGCCCAGGACACCCGCGAGGTTGTAGCCGACGGCCGCGCCGGTACACCGCACCCTCGGCTCGTACAGCTCCGGCAGATATGCCGCGACGACCGCGAACATGGTGATGAACGCCAGCATGGCGCCCAGGAACCCGGCGAACATCAGCAGCGGCTCGCCGGTCTGCAGCAGCGCCACCATGGGGAACATCCACAGCGCGGTGGCGGAGCACCCGATGAGGCAGAGCGGTCGCCGCCCGTAGCGGTCGCCGAGCATGGCGACGAAGGGCGTGGCGGCACCCTTGATCGCCACGGCCGCCATGATGCACGTGAGCATGGCCGTCCGGCTGACGCCGAGCCGCTCGGTGCCGTACGAGAGAGACCAGGTGGAGACGGCGTAGAAGACCGCGTACCCCACGGCCAGCGCCCCGGCGGTCAGCAGCACCAGCCGCCAGTGCCCGCGCAGTACCTCGGCCAGCGGAAGCCTGGCGGGTTCGCTGATCTGCCGGAACTGCGGAGTCTCCGCCAGCGAGCGGCGCAGCAGCAGTCCGCCCGCCGCGAGCAGCCCCGCCGCCCAGAACGGCACCCGCCAGCCCCACTCCCGGAACTCGGCATCTCCCAGTCCTGCCGACAGCGCCAGCATCACCCCGTTGGCCAGCAGAAATCCGACGGCCGGCCCGATCTGCGGGAAGCTCGCCCACAGCCCGCGCCGGGCGGCGGGTGCGTGCTCGGCGGTCAGCAGCACGGCACCGCCCCACTCGCCGCCCAGCCCGAGCCCCTGCAGAAAGCGCAGCACCAGCAGCAGTACGGGAGCGGCGACGCCGAGGCTCGCGTACGACGGGACACAGCCGACCAGGACCGTGGCCAGCCCGGTCAGCAGCAGCGAGGCGAACATCACCGGCCGCCGCCCGTGGCGGTCGCCGATGTGCCCGAACAGTACGGAACCGAGCGGACGCGAGACGAAGCCGACCGCGAACGTGCCGAAAGCGGCCAGCGTCCCCGCGAGCGGGGAGAACGTCGGGAAGAAAAGCGGCCCGAGCACCAGGGCGGCGGCGGTGCCGTACACGAAGAAGTCGTAGAACTCCACGGCCGTCCCGGCGAGCGAGGCCGCGGCGAGCCGCGGCAGGGAAACGGCGGGAACAGCAGCGGAGGAATCGGAGGGGCCGGAGGAAGCGGAGGGCTCGGAAGAAGCAGTAGGCAACGGAGCGTGACTTTTGCGCATGTCGCGCCAACTACCCGTGATCGCCCACGGTTACGGGGGCGTGAGGAAGCGCGGCATGGAACGGCATCGGCGCCCGGCGGGAACCCGGGCGTGAATTCACCAGCCGCGGGCGCGCCACTCCGGAAGATGCGGCCGCTCGGCGCCGAGCGTCGTGTCGTTGCCGTGCCCCGGGTAGACCCAGGTCTCGTCCGCGAGCTGGTCGAAGAGCTTCGTCTCCACGTCGTGGATCAGGCTCGCGAACGCCTTGGGGTCCTTGTGGGTGTTGCCGACCCCACCGGGGAAGAGACAGTCACCGGTGAAGACATGCGGATGGCCGTGCGGGTCGTCGTAGACCAGGGCGATGGACCCCGGGGTGTGGCCGACCAGATGGCGTGCGGTGAGCTCGACCCGGCCGACCCGGACGGTGTCGCCGTCTTCGAGGAGCACATCGGTGGGCACGGGGATGCCCTCGGCGTCGTACCGGCCCGCGTACGTGCGCGCGCCCGTGGCTTCGACCACCTCGGCCAGCGCCTGCCAGTGGTCGCCGTGCCGATGGGTGGTGACGACGGACGCGATGCCGTCGTCACCGATCAACGTGAGCAGGGTCTCGGACTCGTTGGCCGCGTCGATCAGCAGCTGCTCGCCGGTCGTCCGGCAGCGCAGCAGATACGCGTTGTTGTTCATCGGCCCGACCGCGACCTTGGAGATCATCAGGTCCGCCAGCTCGTGGACTTCCGCCGGACCGCCGACCTTGACCGCTCCGCTGTATGTCATGGGGTCAGCGTACTCAGCCGACTACGGCGGCGGCAGCACCGACTACAGCGGCGGCAGCTCCGGAAGCGGTCCGTCCGTGACCTCCAGTGCCGAGCCGTCCCGGCGGCCGGCCAGCCAGCCGAGCAGGTCGGGCGCCGGGCCCTTGACGGTGACGGGCCCGCCGTCGGCGCCGCCGCCCGTGGTCCACGTCCGGCCGTCGTCGGCGACGACCGCGGTGGACGGTACGTCCTTGTGCCCCGCGAAGCGCTCGGTGAGGAAGTCGATCTCGCGCTCCACGAAATCCGCCGGGAGGTCCTCCAGCTCGTAGCCGATGCCGAGATCGACGTGGTGCAGTTCGACCTCGACGAGGCGCCGGAAGGGGATACGGGCCGCCGCGTCCTTCACCCCGTTGCGCAGCTCGACGGTGCGGGACCAGTCGGCGTCCCCGGCGCCGGCGGCCTGGAAACGGGCGGCACTGTCGCGTACGTCGTCGAGCTGGACGGAGAGCGGCCTCGGCGCGTCCCGCTCGATGTCGGCATCGCGGGCCTCGCCGCTCACGTACATCGGACGGCCTTCGAGGACGTTGACGAGTGCGTCGGCGTTACGGGCGAGATGGGCGAGGACGTGGCCACGGCTCCAGCCGGTGAGCCGTGACGGCTCGGCGACCGCCGCGTTGTCCAGTCCGGAGGCTGCGTGAAGGAGCCGGTCGGTCGCCTCACGCACGGCGGCCAGGTCGCGCACAGGATCGATCATGGGGAAGACGATAGCCCCGCCACACGTTCGGGTGAAGGTGGTGGAGGGCGCCCGAAAATCGAATGCGCGTGCTATAGGCTCGGTAGAGGCATCCTTGGTAGTCAGGCATTCATCCGTCCGGCCGTCATCGATCAGGTGGCGCCCCTAGCCTGGAGCAGTCCGGGACGGGGCCGTCCCCCACTTCTTCACGACCTCTCTCAAGACTCAAGAAAGGTGCGGACCCGGCGTGGCCGACCGTCTCATCGTCCGTGGCGCTCGCGAGCACAATCTCAAGAACGTCTCGCTCGACCTCCCGCGTGACTCACTCATCGTCTTCACCGGGCTTTCGGGGTCGGGCAAGTCGTCGCTCGCGTTCGACACGATCTTCGCCGAGGGACAGCGCCGGTACGTCGAGTCGCTCTCCTCGTACGCCCGGCAGTTCCTCGGGCAGATGGACAAGCCGGACGTCGACTTCATCGAGGGCCTCTCCCCGGCCGTCTCGATCGACCAGAAGTCCACCTCGCGCAACCCGCGCTCGACGGTCGGCACGATCACCGAGGTCTACGACTACCTCCGGCTGCTCTTCGCCCGCATCGGCAAGCCGCACTGCCCCGAGTGCGGCCGCCCCATCTCGCGCCAGTCGCCGCAGGCCATCGTCGACAGGGTGCTGGAGCTGCCCGAGGGCAGCCGCTTCCAGGTGCTCTCGCCGCTCGTGCGCGAGCGCAAGGGAGAGTTCGTCGACCTCTTCTCCGACCTCCAGACCAAGGGCTACGCCCGGGCCAGGGTCGACGGGCAGACCGTCCAGCTCACCGATCCGCCCAAGCTGAAGAAGCAGGAGAAGCACACCATCGAGGTGGTCGTCGATCGCCTCACCGTCAAGGAGAGCGCCAAGCGCCGGCTCACCGACTCCGTCGAGACCGCGCTGGGCCTGTCCGGCGGCATGGTCGTCCTCGACTTCGTCGACCTCCCCGAGGACGACCCCGAGCGCGAGCGGATGTACTCGGAGCATCTGTACTGCCCGTACGACGACCTGTCGTTCGAGGAGCTCGAGCCCCGTTCCTTCTCCTTCAACTCGCCCTTCGGCGCCTGCCCGGACTGCACCGGCATCGGTACGCGCATGGAGGTCGACCCCGACCTGATCGTCCCCGACGAGGAGCGGTCGCTCGACGAGGGCGCGATCCACCCGTGGTCCCACGGCCACACCAAGGAGTACTTCGGGCGGCTGATCGGCGGGCTCGCCCAGGCACTCGGCTTCAGCACGGACATGCCCTGGGCAGGGCTGCCGCTGCGCGCCAGGAAGGCCCTGCTGTACGGGCACAAGACCCAGGTCGAGGTCCGGTACCGGAACCGGTACGGACGGGAGCGGGCGTACACCACCCCGGCGTTCGAAGGCGCCGTCGAGTTCGTCCGGCGGCGGCACAGCGAGGCCGAGAGCGACGCCAGCCGTGAGCGCTTCGAGGGCTATATGCGCGAGGTGCCCTGCCCGACCTGTGAGGGGACGCGCCTCAAGCCGATCGTCCTCGCGGTCACGGTCATGGAGAAGTCCATCGCCGAGGTCTCCGCGATGTCGATCAGCGAGTGCGCCGAGTTCCTCGGCGAGCTCAGGCTCAACGCCCGGGACAAGAAGATCGCCGAGCGGGTGCTGAAGGAGGTCAACGAGCGGCTGCGCTTCCTGGTCGACGTCGGCCTCGACTACCTCTCGCTGAACCGCGCGGCGGGCACGCTCTCCGGTGGCGAGGCGCAGCGCATCCGGCTCGCCACGCAGATCGGCTCCGGCCTGGTGGGTGTGCTGTATGTGCTGGACGAGCCGTCCATCGGCCTCCACCAGCGCGACAACCACCGCCTCATCGAAACGCTCGTCCGGCTGCGGGACATGGGCAACACGCTGATCGTCGTGGAGCACGACGAGGACACCATCAAGACCGCCGACTGGGTCGTCGACATCGGCCCGGGCGCCGGCGAGCACGGCGGCAAGGTCGTCCACTCCGGACCGCTGAAGCAACTCCTGGGCAACAAGGAGTCGATGACCGGGCTCTATCTGTCCGGGAAGAGGTCCATCCCGACGCCGGACATCCGGCGCCCCATGGACCCGACCCGCCGGCTGACGGTGCACGGCGCCCGGGAGAACAACCTGCGGGACATCGACGTGTCGTTCCCGCTCGGGGTCTTCACGGCCGTCACCGGAGTCTCCGGCTCCGGAAAGTCGACCCTGGTCAACGACATTCTGTACACGCACCTGGCGCGCGAGCTCAACGGCGCGAAGTCGGTGCCCGGGCGGCACACGCGGGTCGACGGCGACGACCTGGTCGACAAGGTCGTGCACGTCGACCAGTCGCCCATCGGCCGTACGCCCCGCTCCAACCCGGCGACGTACACCGGCGTCTTCGACCACGTCCGCAAGCTCTTCGCCGAGACGATGGAGGCGAAGGTGCGCGGCTATCTGCCCGGCCGCTTCTCCTTCAACGTCAAGGGCGGGCGGTGCGAGAACTGCGCGGGTGACGGCACCATCAAGATCGAGATGAACTTCCTGCCGGATGTGTACGTCCCGTGCGAGGTCTGCCACGGCGCGCGCTACAACCGGGAGACCCTGGAGGTCCACTACAAGGGCAAGTCGATCGCCGAGGTGCTGGACATGCCCATCGAGGAGGCCCTGCACTTCTTCGAGGCCGTCCCGACGATCGCCCGCCATCTGAAGACGCTCAACGAGGTGGGTCTCGGGTACGTCCGGCTCGGCCAGTCCGCACCGACGCTGTCGGGCGGCGAGGCGCAGCGCGTCAAGCTGGCGAGCGAGCTCCAGAAGCGGTCCACGGGCCGCACGGTCTATGTGCTCGACGAGCCGACCACCGGTCTGCACTTCGAGGACATCTCGAAGCTGATCAAGGTGTTGTCCAACCTGGTCGACAAGGGCAACACGGTGATCGTCATCGAGCACAACCTGGACGTCATCAAGACCGCGGACTGGGTCGTCGACATGGGCCCCGAGGGCGGCAGCGGCGGAGGCCTCGTCATCGCCGAAGGCACCCCCGAGGAGGTCGCGGGGGTCCCGGCGAGCCACACCGGCAAGTTCCTGCGGGACATCCTCAGCGCGGAGCGCATCAGCGACGCGGTGCCGCCGCAGTCCCGCAAGACGGCCGCGAAGAAGAAGGTGGTGGCGGCGAACTCCACCGCCACGAAGAAGGCGGCCACGGCCACGGCTCCGGTCCGCAAGGTCCGGGCCACGCGTAAGGCGTGACGCCGTGCCGGGTGGCGGGGCCGCGCCGGCCCCGCCCCCGGGCGCACTCAGCCTGTCCGGCGTTCGAGGACCTGTCCGGCGTTCGAGGACGGACATGCGGGGTTCACCTGCCGATGCCGGGCACCCTCTGAGCCCGTCCGGCGCTTGAGGGCGGACGCCTGGGCCGCCTCTCGGTACCGGGATCGGGCCCTGCCCCCGACGAGCTACGTGAGCTCCGCCGCGTACGGCGGCTCCGCGCCCGTGCGGGAGCAGGTGAGGGCGGCGGCGCGGGCCGCGAAGGCGAGGACCTCGGTCCAGGTGCGTTCGGTCAGGGCACCGAGCGCGGCCGGGGAGAGGGCGTCCCGGCGCGCCAGGTCATGGAGGAGCGCCGCGTTCACCGTGTCACCCGCGCCGATGGTGTCGGCCACCGTCACGGCGGCAGCCCGGACGGAGACCTCCACGCCGACCCGGGTGAACACCGTGAGGCCCCGCTCGCCGCGCGTCAGCACCACCGCGGCGGGGCCCGCCGCCAGCCACCGCTCCGGGGAGCCCCCCAGCCACTTCGCATCGTCCTCGGACAGCTTCAGCAGCGACACCGAGGGGAGCCAGCCCTCGAAGCGCGCCCGGTACGCGTCGGGATCGGCGATCAGCCCCGGGCGGATGTTCGGGTCGAGCAGGGTGAAGACTCCCCGCCCTGCCTCGCGCCGCAGGAGCGCCTCGTACGCGCTCGCACCCGGCTCCAGGATCAGCGAGCACGTCCCGAGCGCCAGCGCCCTGACCTCGGTAGGCAGTTCGGTCGGCAGCTCGAAGAGCCGGTCCGCGCTGCCGGCCGCGTAGAAGCCGTAACCCGCCGAGCCGTCCGCCCCGATCGCCGCGACCGCGAGCGTCGTCGGCTCCGGCCCGCGCTGCACCAGCGATGTCCCGGCGCCCGCAGCCCGTAGCCCGCCGACCAGCGCTTCGCCGAAGCCGTCCGTCGAGACACGGGAGCAGAAGGTGACGCGCGCGCCCAGCCGGGCGAGCGCCACGGCCGTGTTGTACGGGCCCCCGCCGAGCCGTGGCAGCAGCGGCGGCAGCGGTTCGCCGTCGACCGCCGCCCGCTGCGGGACCAGGTCGATCAGGGACTCACCGGCGACGACGATCACGGCTGGAAACGTAACCCATGGTTCCGGTCAGGCGACAGTGCGCCCATGGAGTGCGCCCATGGCGCCCGACCTCGGCTGAGCCCCGGCCGTGTCCGCGCCGTGTCCCTGGCCGTGTCCGCTCTGCGCCGCGCCGTGTCCCTGGCCGTGTCCGCTCTGCGCCCGCGCCGGGCCTGCTCCGGGCCCGTCCCCCGGACCCGCCCGCGGGCGCCGCGATCTGCGCCGGTATCGTCGGGTCTGTCACCGACGCCCACACCCGCCCCGACCAGTGGAGACTTCATGTCCGGCCAGCCCGCAGCCCGCCGTACCGTGCTGAAAGGCGCTGCCCTCGCCGGGGCCGCCGGGCTGGGGGTCGCCGCCTGCTCCACCGAGTCCAAGCTCGGCCACGCCCAGGTCCCGACCCCGACCGCGCCGGTCGACCTCGGTGCCGCGGACGCGGTCCCGGTCGGCGGCGCCAGGCTGTACCGCGAGCAGCGGCTCGTCGTGCACTGTCCGGCGAAGGGCGAGTACAAGGCGTTCAGCGCCCAGTGCACCCACGCGGGCTGCCTCCTGGACAAGCTGGAGGGCACCGAGGGCAACTGTCCCTGTCACGGCAGCCGCTTCGACGTCACCACCGGCGAGGCCGTCCGGGGCCCGGCGACCGTACCGCTCCCGGAGGTCCCGGTCACCGTGCGGGACGGAAAGCTCGTCGCGGGCCCGGACGCGTAACCGCCCGCACCCGGGGTCACCGCGCCCTCCCCCCGGACCGGTCACGGCGCCGTCACCCGCCGGGTCACGCCCTCCCATGGCGGGCCCCGGTTGTCGGCGGCCGCCAGTAGGGTGGGCGGCATGGCAGACCCCTCCAGCTACCGTCCCAAGCCGGGACAGATCCCCGACTCGCCAGGGGTCTACAGGTTCCGTGACGAGCACCGCCGGGTGATCTACGTCGGCAAGGCGAAGAGCCTGCGGCAGCGTCTCGCCAACTACTTCCAGGACCTGGCGAGTCTGCACCCGCGCACGCGCACGATGGTCACGACCGCCGCCTCCGTCGAGTGGACGGTCGTCTCCACCGAGGTGGAGGCGCTGCAGCTGGAGTACTCCTGGATCAAGGAGTTCGACCCCCGGTTCAACGTCAAGTACCGGGACGACAAGAGCTATCCGTATCTCGCGGTGACGATGAACGAGGAGTTCCCGCGGGTCCAGGTCATGCGCGGGGCCAAGCGGAAGGGTGTGCGCTACTTCGGTCCGTACGGGCACGCGTGGGCGATCCGCGAGACCGTCGATCTGATGCTCCGGGTCTTTCCCGTGCGGACCTGCTCGGCCGGCGTCTTCAAGAACGCCGCCCGGACCGGCCGCCCCTGCCTGCTCGGCTACATCGGCAAATGCTCGGCGCCGTGTGTGGAGCGGGTCACCCCGGAGGAGCACCGCGAACTGGCCGAGCAGTTCTGCGACTTCATGGCCGGCCGCACCGGCACGTACATCCGGCGCCTGGAGAAGGACATGATGGCGGCCGCCGAGGAGATGGAGTACGAGCGGGCGGGCCGGCTGCGCGACGACATAGGGGCCCTCAAGCGGGCCATGGAGAAGAACGCGGTGGTGCTGGCCGATGCCACCGACGCCGATCTGATCGCGGTCGCCGAGGACGAGCTGGAGGCCGCCGTCCAGATCTTCCACGTCCGCGGCGGACGGGTGCGCGGCCAGCGCGGCTGGGTCACCGACAAGGTCGAGGCGGTCGACACCGCGGGACTGGTCGAGCACGCACTGCAGCAGCTCTACGGGGAGGAGAGCGGCGACGCCGTCCCCAAGGAGGTCCTCGTCCCGGCCCTCCCCGAGGATCTCGACACGGTCACCCAGTGGCTGAGCGGCCGGCGCGGGGCGAACGTGTCGCTGCGCATACCGCAGCGCGGCGACAAGAAGGACCTGATGGCGACGGTCGAGCGCAACGCGCAGCAGGCCCTCGTCCTGCACAAGACGAAGCGCGCCAGCGATCTCACGACCCGCTCCCGGGCCCTGGAGGAGATCGCGGAGGCGCTGGACCTGGACTCGGCGCCGCTGCGGATCGAGTGCTTCGACATCTCGCATCTGCAGGGCGAGGACGTCGTCGCGTCCATGGTCGTCTTCGAGGACGGGCTGCCCCGCAAGAGCGAGTACCGGCGCTTCCAGATCAAGGGCTTCGTGGGCCAGGACGACGTGCGCTCGATGCACGAGGTGATCAGCAGGCGCTTCAAGCGCTATCTGGCCGAGAAGGAGAAAACGGGGGAGTGGTCGGCCGAGGACGGTGAGGCCGTCGGTGAGGTGCCGGCGGACGAGGGCAACGGGAAGCCGAAGCGGTTCGCGTACCCTCCCCAGCTCGTGCTCGTCGACGGCGGTCAGCCGCAGGTCGCGGCCGCCCAGCGGGCCCTGGACGAGCTGGGCATCGACGATGTCGCCGTGTGCGGCATCGCGAAGCGGATGGAGGAGCTCTGGCTGCCGGGCGAGGACGACCCCGTCGTGCTCCCGCGCTCCAGCGAGGGGCTCTACCTCATCCAGCGCGTCCGTGACACCGCTCACGACTTCGCGATCCGATACCAGCGCTCCAAGCGCACCAAGCGGCTGCGCATCAGCCCGCTGGACGCCGTCCCCGGCCTCGGCGAGACCCGCAAGCAAGCTCTGATCAAGCATTTCGGCTCGGTGAAGCGCCTGAGGCAGGCGACAATCGAGCAGATCTGCGAGGTGCCGGGCATGGGCAGGAAGACGGCCGAGTCCGTCGTCGTTGCCCTTGCCCAGGCGGCCCCGGCCGCGCCCGCCGTGAACACGGCGACAGGAGAGATCATTGAAGAGGAAGCGGACGACGGGGTTCCGGCAGCACGCACGACCGAGGACGGGGGAAGCACGGAATGACCGCCCAGGACAGAGCCGGGCAGCAGGACGGTGCTGAGCAGCAGGACGATGCTGACCAGCGCGGCCGCACAGACCGAGAAGAACACGGAGCAGGAGACGTGAGTACGGGTACGACGAGCGAGGCCGGGCAGGCCGCCGACGCGGCCATCCCCGAGCTGGTGATCATCTCCGGTATGTCGGGCGCGGGCCGCAGCACCGCGGCGAAGTGCCTGGAGGACCTCGGCTGGTTCGTCGTCGACAACCTGCCGCCCGCGCTGATCCCCACCATGGTGGAGCTCGGCGCACGGTCCCAGGGCAACGTGGCCCGTATCGCCGTCGTCGTGGACGTCCGCGGCCGGCGGTTCTTCGACAACCTCCGCGAGTCCCTCGCGGACCTCGACGCCAAGCAGGTCACCCGGCGGATCGTCTTCCTGGAGTCGTCCGACGAGGCCCTGGTGCGCCGCTTCGAGTCCGTGCGCCGCCCGCACCCGCTGCAGGGCGACGGCCGGATCGTCGACGGCATCGCCGCCGAGCGGGACCTCCTGCGGGAGCTGCGCGGCGACGCCGACCTGGTGATCGACACCTCCAGCCTCAACGTCCACGAGCTGCGGGCCAAGATGGACGCCCAGTTCGCGGGCGACGAGGAGCCGGAGCTGCGGGCCACGGTCATGTCGTTCGGCTACAAGTACGGTCTGCCGGTCGACGCCGACCTCGTGGTGGACTGCCGCTTCCTGCCGAACCCGCACTGGGTTCCGGAGCTGCGCCCCTTCACCGGCCTCAACGAGGAGGTGTCGGGCTATGTCTTCAACCAGCCGGGCGCCAAGGAGTTCCTCAACCAGTACACCGAGCTGCTGCAGCTGATCGCCGCCGGCTACCGGCGCGAGGGCAAGCGGTACGTGACCATCGCCATCGGCTGCACCGGCGGCAAGCACCGCTCCGTCGCCATGTCCGAGAAGCTCGCCGCCCGCCTCGGCTCCGAAGGGATCGAGACCGTCGTCGTCCACAGGGACATGGGGCGCGAGTGACCGGTCGTAATCTCCGTCTGCGCCGGCTGCGGGGCAGCGACGCTCTCCGCACCGGCCGCAGGCGCGGCGCCCAGCCCAAGGTCGTCGCGCTCGGCGGCGGGATGGGGCTCTCGGCGTCTCTCGCGGCCCTGCGTCGCATCACCGGCGACCTCACCGCGGTCGTCACCGTCGCCGACGACGGCGGCTCCAGCGGCCGGCTCCGGGAGGAGCTCGGCGTGCTGCCCCCCGGCGACCTCCGCAAGGCGCTCGCGGCGCTGTGCGGCGACGACGACTGGGGGCAGACCTGGGCGAGGGTCATCCAGCACCGCTTCCAGTCGCACGGCGAGCTGCACGAGCACGCGGTCGGCAATCTGCTGATCGTGGCCCTGTGGGAGCAGCTCGGCGACCATGTGCAGGCCCTGGACCTGGTCGGCAAGCTGCTCGGCGCGCACGGCAGGGTGCTGCCCATGTCCGCCGTGCCGCTGGAGCTGCAGGCGCTGGTCAAGGGGCATGACCCGGCACGTCCCGACGAGGTCGGGACGGTCCGGGGCCAGGCGACGGTCGCGCTCACCCCGGGCGAGGTGCAGTCCGTGCACCTCGTGCCGAACGATCCGCCGGCCGTCCCGGAGGCCGTCGCGGCCGTCCTCGACGCCGACTGGGTCGTGCTCGGCCCCGGATCATGGTTCTCGTCGGTGATCCCGCACCTGCTCGTCCCCGAGCTGCTGGACGCGCTCGTCGAGACGAAGGCACGTCGCGTGCTGTCCCTCAACCTGGCGCCGCAGCCCGGAGAAACGGAAGGCTTCTCCCCGCAGCGTCATTTGGAGGTTTTGGGACGACACGCCCCTAAACTCGCCCTGGACGTGGTGCTGGCCGACGAGGCCGCCGTGCCCGACCGCGAGTCCCTCGCCGACGCCGCCGAGCGGTTCGGTGCCGCGGTCGAGCTGGCGCCGGTGGCCCGGCCCGACGGTACTCCGAAGCACGATCCGGAGCTCCTGGCCGCCGCGTACGACCGTATTTTTCGGATGCATGGAAGGATCGGCCCATGGCGATGACGGCAGCGGTGAAGGACGAAATCTCCCGGCTCCCCGTCACCCGGACCTGCTGCAGAAAGGCGGAGGTCTCGGCGATCCTTCGGTTCGCGGGCGGACTGCACCTGGTCAGCGGCCGCATTGTGATCGAGGCGGAGCTGGACACGGGTATCGCGGCGCGCAGGCTCCGCAAGGACATCCTGGAGATCTTCGGACACTCGTCGGATCTTGTGGTGATGGCTCCCGGCGGACTGCGGCGCGGCTCGCGTTATGTCGTACGGGTCGTGGCGGGCGGCGACCAGCTGGCCCGGCAGACGGGTCTGGTCGACGGCCGTGGCCGCCCCATCCGCGGGCTGCCCCCGCAGGTCGTGTCGGGCGCGACGTGCGACGCGGAGGCGGCGTGGCGCGGGGCCTTCCTGGCGCACGGCTCGCTCACCGAGCCCGGCCGCTCCTCCTCGCTGGAGGTGACCTGCCCCGGTCCGGAGGCCGCTCTGGCGCTGGTCGGCGCCGCGCGCCGGCTCTCCATCGCCGCGAAGGCCCGTGAGGTGCGCGGGGTCGACCGGGTCGTGGTCCGTGACGGCGACGCCATCGGGGCGCTGCTCACCAGGCTCGGCGCACACGAGTCGGTGCTGGCCTGGGAGGAGCGGCGGATGCGCCGTGAGGTCCGCGCCACGGCCAACCGCCTCGCCAACTTCGACGACGCCAACCTCCGCCGCTCGGCCCGCGCCGCGGTGGCCGCCGGCGCCCGGGTGCAGCGCGCGCTGGAGATCCTCGGCGAGGAGGTGCCCGAGCACCTGGCAGCCGCGGGCCGGCTGCGCATGGAGCACAAGCAGGCATCCCTCGAGGAGTTGGGTGCCCTCGCGGACCCGCCGTTGACGAAGGACGCGGTCGCGGGCCGCATCCGCCGCCTCCTGGCGATGGCCGACAAGCGCGCCCAGGACCTCGGGATCCCGGGCACGGAGTCCAGCCTCACCGAGGAGATGGCCGACGGTCTCGTCGGATAACGACCACCGCTGTCCCCCGGCAGAGTGAATTTCCCCGCTGCCGACGCCCATTGGAGCGTCGGCAGCGGCGTGTCGCGTGGCCCCCGGGCATCTTGACATGATCATGAACAGTCATGAGCCTGGCATCTGTTTTCTTTCGCGACAGACGAAAGCAAGGGGGGCCAATGAGACGAAGAGCGAGATCGATCCTCGCCGCGACCTCACTCCTGATCGCCGGTCTGGCAGCCGCACCGCTCGCCCAGGCCGACCAGGGCGGAGAGGACGAAGGACTCTCCGTATGGCATGCGAAAGTCACCAAGGCGCAAGTGCCGCTGCTCCTCGCGGCCGGCGCCGACGGGCATGAACTGACCGAGCACGTGCCCGACAAGGGCACCGCCACCATCGAGATGTACCTCACCGACGACCAGGCCGGTCAGCTCCGTGGCCAGGGCGTCAGCATCAGCGAGCACACGGTCTCCGCCGCGGCACAGAAGCGCGCCGCGGCCGCCGGGGACGGCGTCTTCCGTCCGTACGGCGGCGAAGGCGGCCTGAAGCAGGAGATCCTCGCCACGGCCGCGGCCAACCCCTCGATCACCAAGGTCGTCAGCATCGGCAAGAGCCTAAAGGGCCAGGACATCCTCGCCCTCAAGCTCACCAAGGGCGCCAAGAAGTACCGCGACGGCGCCAAGCCCTCCACCCTCTACCTCTCCAACCAGCACGCCCGCGAGTGGATCACCCCCGAGATGACCCGGCGGCTGCTCCACCACTACCTCGCCGGCTACGGCAAGGACCCGCGCATCACCAGGATCGTGGACTCCACCGAGCTGTGGTTCGTGCTCTCCGCCAACCCCGACGGTTACGACTACACGCACGCGCCCGACGGCAACCGCCAGTGGCGCAAGAACCTCCGCGACAACAACGGCGACGGCAGGATCGCCCCCGGCGACGGCGTCGACCTCAACCGCAACTTCGCCTACAAGTGGGGCTACGACAACGAGGGTTCGTCCCCCGACCCCGCCGACGAGACCTATCGCGGCACGGGCCCCGGCTCCGAGCCCGAGACCAAGGCCCTCGACGCCTTCGAGAGGCGCATCGGCTTCGAGTACGGCATCAACTACCACTCCGCCGCCCAACTGCTGCTCTACGGTGTGGGCTGGCAGGTCGGCACCCCGACCCCGGACGACGTCCTCTACAAGTCCCTCGCCGGCACGCCGCAGAACTCCGCCGTCCCCGGCTACCGCCCGCAGCTCTCCTCCGAGCTCTACACCACCAACGGCGAGGCCGACGGCCACGCGGCCAACGTCAACGGGATGATGATGTTCACCCCCGAGATGTCGACGTGCGCGACCGCGTCCCGGGTGGATCCGAACGACCCCTGGGAGCCGGCCGCCTGCGCGTCCGTCTTCACCTTCCCCGACGACGAGAAGCTGATCCAACAGGAGTTCGTCAAGAACATCCCGTTCGCGCTCGCCGTCGCCGAGACCGCAGCCCACCCCGACCAGCCGTCCTCCCCGGTCGGCATCGACGCCCCGGACTTCACGCCGGACGCCTTCCCGGTCTCGTACGCCCGCGGCGACCAGGAAGTCTCCGTCACCGCCCGCAGGTCGCTGCGCGACAAGGAGCTCAACTACCGCATCAACGGCGGGCGCCCGCACGACGATGACCTGACGCCCTGGAAGGGCGGCGACGTCTACGGCGGCGAGGACAACAGCCACTTCGACCAGTACCGCGCCGAGGTCGAGGACACCCGGCCGGGTGACACGGTCCAGGTCTGGTTCACCGGCCGCACCCGCGACGGCAAACGCGTCTCCAGCACCCCGTTCACGTACACCGTCGCCGAACGGCCCCGCGCCGACACCCTCGTCATCGCCGAGGAAGGCGTCCCCGGCACCCCCGCCCAGCACATCGCCGCCTACACCAAGGCGCTCGCCGACAACGGCCGCAAGGCCGCCGTCTGGGACGTCGCCACCCAGGGCACCCCGCACGCCCTCGGCGTGCTGTCCCACTTCAAGACCGTCGTCTGGTACACGGGCGCCGGCAAACCGTCCGGCCCGGTGATGTTCGCCGTCCGCGACTTCGTCAACGAGGGCGGCAAGCTCATCAACGCCGGTGAGGAGAACGGCGGGAACATCAACATCGGCCGCGCCGAGTCCGACGACTTCGCCCAGTACTACCTCGGCGCGTACCGCCGCGCCGGACTGAAGTCCCCGCCCGGATTCGCCGGAACGGGACTCTTCGCGGGAACGAAGGCGGTCCTCGGCGACGCCACGGCCAACCCGCTGAACACGGCGGGCGCGTACACCGTCACCTCCGACACCCTGAAGCCCGATCAGTTCCCGCAGTTCCGCAGCTCGGCAGCGGGCGACTACCCCGGCGTACGGACCCCCTTCGAGCCGTACGAAGGCAGCTCCTTCGCTGCGGCCCGGCACTCCGACGACTCCTGGACGCGGCTGAGCCGGACGGTCGACCTGACCGGCACGGCGGCGTCGGCCACGCCCAGCCTCCGGTTCCAGCTCAGCTACGACACCGAGGAGCACTACGACAACGTGGTCGTCGAGGCCCACACCGTCGGCCAGGACGACTGGACGACCCTGCCCGACGCCAACGGCGGCACGACCACCGGGACACCCGCGGAATGCGACGCGGGCTTCTACATCGGCGGTCACCCCTTCCTCGCCCACTACCTCACCATCGGAGCCGACAGCTGTGCGCCGACCGGAACGACGGGCGCCTGGAACCGCTTCACCGGCAGCTCCAACGGCTGGCAGCCGGTCTCCGTCGACCTGAGTGCCTATGCGGGCAAGCAGGTCGAGCTGTCCATCTCCTACATCTCCGACCCGGGCACCGGCGGCCTCGGTGTCTTCGCCGACGACACGAGCCTCGCCATCGGCGGCACCCCGCAGGGCGCGGAGGGCTTCGAGACCTCCCTCGGCCCCTGGAGCGTGACCGGACCGCCGGCCGGCAGCCCGGGCAACGGCTCCGACTGGGCGCGCTCACCCGCCCTCTTCCACTCCTACGCGGCCGTCACCACCGATGACACCGTGCTCCTCGGCTTCGGCCTGGAGCATGTGGCGAGCGCGGCCGAGCGCAAGCAGATCATCGGAAGGGCGCTGAGCGCGCTCCGGCGTTGACACTGTGTAGTCGGACAGGGTCCCGGTGGTCCGTACTTGTCGGTAGGTACGGGCCACCGGTTTGCGCCCTGATGTACGGGCGTGCTCGATGTCACTCCGGCTGCCCCGGGGAGGTAGGGTCATAAGCGGTCGGGGACATCCCATACAGCTCGCCGGCGTCAAAAGCCGGCGTACCAACGAGGAGATCGGTTTCGTGACGATCCGCGTAGGCATCAACGGCTTTGGCCGCATCGGTCGTAACTACTTCCGCGCGCTGCTGGAGCAGGGTGCTGACATCGAGATCGTGGCTGTCAACGACCTGGGTGACACCGCGACCACTGCTCACCTGCTGAAGTACGACACCATCCTGGGCCGCCTCAAGGCGGACGTCAGCCACACCGCCGACACCATCACGGTCGACGGCCACACCATCAAGGTGCTCTCCGAGCGCAACCCGGCCGACATCCCGTGGGGTGAGCTGGGCGTCGACATCGTCATCGAGTCGACCGGCATCTTCACGAAGAAGGCCGACGCCGAGAAGCACATCGCCGGTGGCGCCAAGAAGGTCCTCATCTCGGCTCCGGCCACCAACGAGGACATCACCATCGTCATGGGCGTCAACCAGGACAAGTACGACGCGGCCAACCACCACGTCATCTCCAACGCCTCCTGCACCACCAACTGCGTGGCGCCGATGGCCAAGGTTCTCGACGAGAACTTCGGCATCGTCAAGGGCATGATGACCACGGTCCACGCGTACACGAACGACCAGCGCATCCTGGACTTCCCGCACAAGGACCTGCGCCGCGCCCGCGCCGCCGCGGAGAACATCATCCCGACCTCGACGGGTGCCGCCAAGGCCACCGCCCTGGTCCTCCCGCAGCTCAAGGGCAAGCTGGACGGCATCGCCATGCGCGTCCCGGTTCCGACCGGCTCCGTCACCGACCTGGTTCTGGAGCTCGACCGCGAGGTCACCAAGGACGAGATCAACACCGCCTTCCAGAAGGCCGCCGAGGGCCAGCTCCAGGGCATCCTGGAGTACACCGAGGACCCGATCGTCTCCTCGGACATCGTGAACTGGCCGGCCTCCTGCACCTTCGACTCCTCCCTGACCATGGTCCAGGGCAAGCAGGTCAAGGTCGTCGGCTGGTACGACAACGAGTGGGGCTACTCCAACCGCCTGGTCGACCTGACCGTCTTCGTCGGCAACCAGCTCTGATCAGCGGCCGGTAGGCACCTCGATGTAAGCGCAGGGCTCGGGCAGCGCAACGACGCGCTGGACGGGCCCTGTGGCTTGTCCCCTCTTTGCGGCTGAACCGCCGCCGCTCCCGCGGACGTGGTTGTGCGCCGCACGGGTTGCTCAATTAGTGGTTGCTGCGCTCCTCGCAAGACGTGGAGCCGCTCCTAGGAGTCATTCAGACATGAAGACGATTGACGAACTTCTCGCCGAAGGCGTCACCGGCAAGCGGGTCTTCGTCCGCGCCGACCTCAACGTGCCGCTCTACGGCACCTCCATCACCGACGACGGCCGCATCCGCGCCGTGCTGCCCACCGTGAAGGCCCTCGCCGACGCGGGTGCCCGGGTCGTCGTCGCCTCGCACCTGGGTCGCCCGAAGGGCGCCCCGGACCCGGCGTTCACGCTCGCCCCGGCGGCCGCGCGCCTCGGTGAACTGCTCGGCGCCGACGTGGCGTTCGCGACCGACACGGTCGGCGAGTCGGCGCGTACGACCGTCGACGGCCTCGCCGACGGCCACGTCGCGGTCATCGAGAACCTCCGCTTCAACGCCGGCGAGACGTCCAAGGACGACGCCGAGCGCGGTGCCTTCGCCGACCAGCTCGCCGCTCTCGCCGATGTGTACGTCGGCGACGGCTTCGGGGCCGTCCACCGCAAGCACGCCTCGGTGTACGACCTCCCGGCGCGGCTGCCGCACGCCGCCGGCTACCTCATCGCCACCGAGGTCGGCGTGCTCAAGAAGCTCACCGAGGACGTCAAGCGGCCGTACGTGGTCGTCCTCGGCGGCGCCAAGGTCTCCGACAAGCTCGCCGTCATCGACCAGCTGCTGGGCAAGGCCGACCGCCTCCTGATCGGCGGCGGCATGGCGTACACCTTCCTCAAGGCCAAGGGGTACGAGGTCGGCATCTCCCTCCTGCAGGAGGACCAGATCCCGACGGTGACCGAGTACATGGAGCGCGCCGAGAAGAACGGTGTCGAGCTCGTGCTGCCGGTCGACATCCTGGCCTCGGCGGACTTCCCGGACCTGAAGACCAAGGCCCCGGCCGAGTACATCACGGTCGACGCCGACAAGATCCCCTCCGACAAGGAGGGGCTGGACATCGGCCCGCGCACCCGCGAGCTGTACGCGTCCAAGATCGCCGACGCCGAGACCGTCTTCTGGAACGGCCCGGTGGGCGTCTTCGAGCACCCCGACTACGCGGGCGGCACCAGCGCGATCGCCCAGGCGCTCGTGGACAGCAAGGCCTTCACGGTCGTCGGCGGTGGCGACTCGGCCGCCGCCGTCCGCACGCTCGGCTTCGACGAAAACGCATTCGGCCACATTTCGACCGGTGGCGGCGCGAGCCTCGAGTACCTCGAGGGCAAGACGCTGCCCGGCCTCGCCGCACTGGAGGACTGACACTTTCATGACTACGCGCATCCCGCTGATGGCGGGCAACTGGAAGATGAACCTCAACCACCTCGAGGCCATCGCCCACGTCCAGAAGCTCGCGTTCGCCCTGGCGGACAAGGACTACGACGCCGTCGAGGTCGCCGTCCTGCCGCCCTTCACCGATCTGCGCTCTGTGCAGACCCTGGTGGACGGCGACAAGCTCAAGATCAAGTACGGCGCCCAGGACATCTCGGGGCACGACTCCGGTGCGTACACCGGTGAGATCTCGGGCCCCATGCTCGCCAAGCTGAAGTGCACCTACGTCACCGTGGGCCACTCCGAGCGGCGCCAGTACCACGGTGAGTCCGACGCGCTCTGCAACGCCAAGGTGAAGGCCGCGTTCAAGCACGGCCTGACCCCGATCCTCTGCGTCGGCGAGGGCCTGGACGTCCGCAAGGCCGGCCAGCAGGTCCAGTACACGCTGAACCAGATCGACGGCGGTCTGAAGGACATCCCGGCCGAGCAGGCCGAGTCCATCGTGATCGCGTACGAGCCCGTCTGGGCCATCGGCACCGGTGAGGTGGCCACCCCGGAGGACGCCCAGGAGGTCTGCGGGGCGATCCGCGGCCGGCTGGCCGAGCTGTACAGCCACGAGCTGGCCGACAAGGTGCGGATCCAGTACGGCGGCTCGGTGAAGGCCGGCAACGTGGCGGCGATCATGGCTCAGCCCGACGTGGACGGCGCCCTGGTCGGCGGGGCGGCGCTGGACGCGGACGAGTTCGTCAAGATCGTCCGGTTCCGTGACCAGTGAGTAGGCCGTAGAGCCGATCCGTCGTACCCTTGCGGGGGCCGAGGCTTTCGGGCCCGGCCCCCGTCTCCTTGATCATTAGTTCAGTCCTGTCCCGTCCGAGGAAGTTGGTCCAGCCGTGATTATGGGGTTCTCGATCGCCCTGATCGTCTTCAGCCTGCTGCTGATGCTGCTGGTGCTGATGCACAAGGGGAAGGGCGGCGGCCTCTCCGACATGTTCGGTGGCGGAATGCAGTCGTCCGTCGGTGGCTCCTCGGTCGCCGAGCGCAACCTCGACCGCATCACCGTCGTCATCGGTCTGATGTGGTTTGCCTGCATTGTCGTACTTGGTCTGCTGATGAAACTGGGCAGCTGACCCACTCCGGGCGTCCCGGGGGTGGGGGTGTAACTCCAATCACTGGACGCGCGTTGGGCCTTACGTAGACTGGGGCATCTTCGAGCACCATCACGCAGGGAGTTACGACCGTGGCAAGTGGCAACGCGATCCGGGGAAGCCGGGTCGGAGCGGGGCCGATGGGGGAGGCCGAGCGGGGCGAATCCGCACCGCGTCTCCGCATCTCCTTCTGGTGCTCGAACGGGCACGAGACGCAGCCGAGCTTCGCCAGTGACGCACAGGTTCCGGAGAGCTGGGACTGCCCGCGCTGTGGGTTCCCGGCCGGTCAGGACCGGGACAATCCGCCGGACCCGCCGCGCACCGAGCCGTACAAGACGCATCTGGCGTATGTGCGCGAGCGGCGCAGCGACGCGGACGGGGAGGCGATCCTCGCCGAGGCGCTGGCCAAGCTCCGGGGCGAGATCTGAGCGGTCGACGCTCAGTGGATCGACACTGAGCGGTCGACGCCGAGGGGCCCGCCCCCCAGCGGTCGACGTTCAGCAGCCGACATCGGGCCCGGCCCACGCGGCCATGATCGACCGCCGTCCGGCGGTCGTCGTGCGGTGCGCCAACGCCGGAGACGTCATGGCCGCGGTCGACTTCGCACG